>CAMDKB010000009.1 GCA_945901195.1 Rhizobium sp. Q54 | reverse complement strand
CAGCCTCTACGAAATCCTACAGATTTTGAGCCTCGCGCTTTTCGAGAAAACCCAGGTTTTAAGCCTGTTTCAGGACTGGCCGCAGCAAAGTTCGGAGAACGAGCCATCCAACCAATTGAATTTGTTCGATTAACGTTGGGACGCTAGTGTCCTGTCTTTAAGAGTGAAGGGGGGTCTATCATGCCTGATGAGCAGAAACCCGTATCTGCGGCGCAGGTCCGTGAACTCGCCGAGATCACCGTCACGACAGACTCGCGCGATTATCTGTTTGCCGCGGCCAAACAGGCGCAAAAGCAGCATGACGATTACGAATTGATCGTTGATATAGATGCGCATCTTCAGGAAACGCGCTTCTGGCCCGAAATCATTCCCTTTATGGACAATGATGTCCTGCGTGAAGCAGCTTTACAGCAACTGAAGAGCGGCATTGCCAATCCGTTGCTGAATAGTCAGCCCGGCATGAATTTTCAGGCCATCGAGGGCCGGATTCCCCATCAGGCAGGTCCACGCGAGAAGGTGACCAATCCAGACAAGCCCGGTGCCGCCTTTGTCGAAATCATGCGGCGAAATATGGATTTCATGGGCGTCGACTATCAGGTCATATTTCCCACCGCCCTTCTCAATCTCGGCATGAACCCGATGGAGGATATAGAACTCCAGATGACGCGCGCCTATGGTCGCTGGTTGACCGAAGTCGTCATGCCGCAAGATCCGCGCCTGATTGCCCTGCTCTATCTGCCGCTCAATTCAATCGAAGAATGCGAGCGTATGGTGCAGGTGTATGGCGCCAATCCGCAGGTCGCCGGCTTTACAATCTGTTCTGTGCGCCACAAGCCGGTACATCACAATCAATATATGCGTCTATATAGAATGATCGAGGAAACTGGCAAGCCGCTGGTGTTCCATGCCGGGCCCTTCTGGGGCGACCCATCATTCGCGCAACTGAACCGCTTCATCTCAATGCACGCGTTGAGCTTCGTACATTACAATCTCATTCACATGACCAATTGGGTGATCAATGCGCTGCCGGAACGCTTTCCGAAACTGAAGCTGGTCTGGATCGAAAGCGGGATTGCGTGGATACCTTTCCTGATGCAACGGCTTGATCATGAAGTGCTGATGCGCCAGAGCGAAGCGCCAGGACTCAAGCGCATGCCGAGCGAATATATGCAGGACATGTATTATTCGAGCCAGCCGCTTGAACGCTGGGACTTGAAGTATACCGAAGCTACTTTCGAGAAAATCAAGGCGGATACCCAATTGCTCTACGCATCGGACTGGCCGCATTGGGATTTCGATCCGCCAGCTTCAATCACGACACTGCCGTTCCTGATCGAGCAATCCAAGAAAAACATCCTGGGGTTCAACGCCGCCAAGCTCTTCAACCTGCCGGTGAAGCGCGTACGCCCGCGCGCCGTGGATGTGATGGCGGCGCGTGGCCCCGACCGGGTGTCCTGATCAGGTGACGTAACCGTCTTCCCTGTCGCGTGCGCGCGCTTCGGGCTTGCGAAGCGAAGGATCGCCATAGCCGCCACCGCCTGGCGCTTCTATGCGAAAGCTTTCACCTGCGTTCAACTCGACGCGACAATTGGCGGACATCTGCTTTTCGGCAGGACCATCGGGATCAACGAGAAAGCGGCTTTTGCGGCCTTCTTTTCCCCCTGCCAGACCACTTGGCGCAAATTTCGTTTTGTCGCCGCGATAGAGAACAACAGCTGGTTGCAGCGCGAGATATTCACGCCGAAAACTCAGGCCGCCGCGAAATTCTCCATCCCCTCCAGAGTTGGGGATCAATTCAAACCGGTTCACACGGCAGGGAAATTCTGTTTCGACAATCTCGACTGGAGTCACAAACAGATTGGTCATGTGCACGGTTGTTCCCGAGGCGCCGTCCTGTCCTGCTGTGCCACCATAGGCGGAACCAAAGATTTCGTGCTGATTGTGATGGGCATGCCGCGGTCCAGGTCCCCATGTCACAACGATTGAGCCACCGCTACCTCCAGCATGTGACGCTGCGCGGCCGGGACAGAATGGATTGAGGGCCTCAATCAAAACGTCGATCAGGCGCTGGGACACTTTCATATAATTGGAACACGGCGCAGGCGGTGTAGCGTTGACGACCGAGCCTGGACGTAAAATCAGATCAACGTACTGGCGTGCGGAATCGCTGTAACGCAATTGCGGATTGATCATGGCGATCAGAGCATGGAAACATGTGCCTTCCACCTGGGGAGGGCGCAAGTTCACCGGGGAACGACGCTGATCATCGCTTTGACTGAAATCGAAAGTGACATGTCCAGCTTTTACCTGCACTGTGACATGAAGTTTGATGGGCGCTTCAGCCCGATCCCCATCATTGTCAAGAAACGCCTGTGCGCTGCTTTCGCCATCAGGAAGCAGTTTCAGCGCAGCTCCCATTTCTCGACCTGCCGCATCGATCGCCTCGTTCATGATGGCCTGAATGCCGCCGATGCCATGTTCGCGCGCCAGATCCTTCATGCGTTCACGGCCGATCGTGACTGCGCCAGTCTGGCTTCGCATGTCCCCGATCACTACACGCGGCTGCCGGCTGTTGGCGGCGATAAGTCGTTCGATGTCCTGATTGAGCTTGCCAGCTGAATAGAACCTGATCGGCGGCAGCAGCATGCCTTCCTGAAACATTTCCGTAGCAGCGCCATAACTGGTGCCAGGCACAGTGCCGCCGAGATCGGCCTTGTGCGCTATGGCAGCAGAAAATGCGATCAATTGCTCATCGATAATGACCGGCGCCATAATGGCCATATCGGGCGAATGCGGCGTGAAGCCTTCATAGGGGTGATTGCTGATGAACACATCGCCATCCACAAGGCTGTCGCCATAAAGGGAGAGAATGCTGCGCGCCAGATGATAATAGGCCGTCGCGTGATAAAACATCGGTGGCGAAGTAATAAGGCGGCCCTGCGCGTCAACAATAACGCACGAAAAGTCGCGGGATTCGCGCACAATGGTCGAATAGCCGGAGCGGAAGAAATGATGCTGCATTTCATCCATGAGGCAGGCGATGCGATTGCGCACGATTTGAACGCTGACGGGATCTACGGTTTGCGTCATTATCGTCATTCCGCAATTCTCTCAAGAATCAGGTTATCGTCGCCATCGCTGGTAAAGCGCCAACCATCAGGAACGATCGTCGTCGCATCCAATTGCTCTATGATTGCGGGGCCATTCGCTGCAAAGCCTGCAGTCAGGTCATCCCGCCGCCAGACTAGCGCATCGATATCGCGGCCAGCGTCGAGCAAAACCTTGCGGCGACTGACGTGTACAGGTTTCACTTCAGACGAAGACGAAACTCGCTTTGCAGGCGCGAATTTCGGCATGGGAACGATGGCGCGCAGGCGATAACTGACAATTTCGACTGACGTATCGCGGGCAGCATGGCCGTGGATGCTGGTGTGCTCGGTATGAAAACGTTCGGCAATTGCGTGGAGCGCTTGCGCATCGAGCGGACGGGTTATGCTAGCAAGCGAAATCTGCAATTCATATCCCTGGCCTGCATAACGCATGTCCATTTCACGTTCATAAACCAGCGCGGCGGGATCAAGACCTTCGACAGCAACTTCCTTGCGCGCTTCGGCCTCCAGCGAGGCAAAACAGGTTTCTGCATGCGCTGCTTCAAGCGTGGCGATGTCCACAAGTTCCGAGCGCATATAATCGTGCCGGACATCGCTGCACAAAAGTCCCAGCGCGGAAAATGCGCCAGGATTTCGTGGCACCAGGACGCGCCGCATTCCCAGTTGTTCGGCCACTTGAGCGGCATGAACAGGCCCTGCCCCGCCAAACGGCACCAGCGTATGACCCGCAAGATCAATTCCTTTTTTTGCGGCCTCCACACGGATGGCGTCGACGATGCGCGCGTTGATTATGCGCACGATGCCACATGCGGCCGCATCCACATCAATGCGCATGGGATCGGCGATGTGTTTCCTGACAGCGGATTTCGCTGCATCCAGATCAAGCGTTATTTTTCCGCCCAGAAAATAATCAGGATTTAAAGCACCCCGTAAAACATTGGCGTCCGTTACTGTGGGCTGCACACCGCCCTTGCCATAACACACAGGGCCAGGGTCGGCGCCCGCGCTTTTGGGTCCGACTTCCAGCAAACCTGCCTCGCTGGCCCAGGCAATTGAACCGCCTCCCGCCGCGACTGTTGCGATATCGAATGCGGGAACGCCGACAATGCGTCCGTCCAGCGTGCCTTCCGATTGTTCGACAGGCTCTCCGCCTTCAATGAAGGCGATGTCGCAGGAGGTGCCACCGATATCCATTGTAACAAGATTGCGCCAGCCTTGAGCGCGCGCAAGGAGATAGCTCGCACCACGCACACCCGCAGCGGGACCAGACAGAAGCGTACGCACGGTGTGCACTTCTGCATCCGCCGACAACGGCATTACGCCGCCATTGGATTGCATCAAAAAACGTTGCCGCGTTGTGACGCCAAGTTCGTCAAGGCCGCGGCCCATATCGCCACAATAACGTGACAGGACAGGGGCTAGATAAGCATTCAGCATGGTCGTGGAATAACGCGGCCATTCGCGGATGCGTGGTAAAACGTGACTGGAACAGGACACAAAGGCTTGCGGCGCAATTTCTCTGATGATTGCGGCAGCGCGTTCCTCGTGGCTCTTGTTCATGAACGAAAACAAAAAGCATATTGCAAAGGACGAGACACCATCTGCCGTGAGCGCCTGCGCGCCTTCACGCACAGCGGCTTCGTTGAGTTTTTCTATTTCCTGTCCTGAAAAATCCATGCGGCCGCCAATTTCGCGAACGTAACGCGGCCGGGCCAGTGGTTCAGGTTTGACAAAGAAATGATCGAACGTCGACCAGCCTTCGCGGGCCTGTGTTTGCACTTCCAATATGCCACGCATACCGCGGTTCAACAGCACGCCGATGCGCGCGCCTTTCATTTCCAGAAGCGTATTCGTGGCTACCGTGGTGCCGTGACTGAAAAAAGCAATATCTGCGGGTGCAATACCTGATGCGATGAAGCTCTTCACGCCTTCAAGCACCGCGATGGCGGGGTTTGCAGGCGTGCTCGGCAATTTGTGAACACGGCTGGAATTATTCAGCGTATCGACAAGCACCATATCGGTATGTGTGCCGCCAACGTCGATGCCTATTCGAAAGCGCGTCAAAACAATCTCCGGAATTATATCAGGTAGCCATCAGATTGGCACGGCCCATGCCGAATTCTCGGCGGCGAAAACATCGACCTGTGCGCCAACAGCAGGATTTTCAAGCGCTGTAAGGTCAATGTTGAGATTGCCGGCTGACGTATCAAGCATCACGGAACGATGCGCCCCACGATAGATCGACTCTTTTACAATGCCTTTCCAGGCCATCCCGGTGGCAGAGGGCCCCCGGTCGCCCGAGACAAGGCGCATGTTTTCGGGACGCACCATCACGGCTGCTTTATTGCCGGGCTTGATCTCATGAGTGGAATGACACGGGCCTATCCAGCCGCCATCGAGTTCAAGGACAAATGTTCCCCCTGTATCGCTGCGGCAGGCTTTCACTTCCGCCTCAATGAAATTCGGGGAACCGAAGAATGCCGCAACAGCGCGCGAATGGGGGCGTTGATAAATATCTTCGGGGGGCCCGACTTGCAGTATCTTGCCCATACTCATGACGACAACCCGATCAGACAGCGCCATCGCCTCACCTTGATCATGTGTCACATAGAGGCTTGTGATGCCGAGGCGCTTCTGCAACTGGCGGAATTCATCGCCGGTCTGTGTGCGCAGGCGGGCGTCGAGATTGGACAGCGGTTCGTCGAGCAAGAGAACACGCGGCTCGAAAACAAGTGCGCGTGCGATGGCGACGCGCTGCTGCTGGCCGCCCGACAGCGCGGGCGCGGGACGATCGGCAAAGCGCCCCATCTCTACAAGCTTTAGGGCCCTTTCGACGCGATCCTTGATTTCCTGCGCAGACTTGCGCCGGATGCGGAGCGGATAGGCCACGTTATCGAACACAGTCATATGCGGCCAGATGGCATAGGACTGGAACACCATGCCGAGATGGCGCCGTTCGGGTGGAATGAAAAAGTCCTGGGCGGCGTCGCTGACGACTTCACCCCCAATGCTGATCCGGCCGGTGGAATTCTGTTCCAGGCCCGCCACCATGCGCAAGGTCGTCGTCTTGCCGCAGCCGGATGGTCCAAGCAGCGTTACGAATTCGCCGGTCTCGACTTGCAGATTGACATCGTCGACAGCCGCCGCGGCTCCAAAGAATTTGGATATGTTCTCAAGTACAATCGCGGACATTAACGCCCTTCCTTCCGGGGATATGAGAATTGTTGTTACAGCGTGGAGATGCGGCTTTTGATCAGTTTCAGCTGCACCCAGCGGAACAGGATGACGAGGAGCATCATCATGAGGCCGATGACGCTGACCTGCTCAGCCAGGCCATTGGCCCACAGCCTGAGCAATACGACCGACAAGACTTCAGACCCCACCGAGTAAAGCAGGATCGAGGCAGACAATTCACGCATGATGCCGAAAAATGCGAGTACCCAGCCCACGGCGAACGAGGGCCATGCGAGGGCGATAAGTATGCGCCACATGGTCTGCATGAACGTCGCGCCATGAACTCGTGAACATTCTTCAAGATCGTAGGAAAGCTGGGCATAGGCGCTACTCATGACACGCACCGATATCGGCGTGCCCAGTGCAACATAGGCGAGCATCAAGGCCCATATGGTTCCGTAGATAGGTATGGGACCCGGCAACATGGCGAAGGCCCATAGAAAGCCGATTCCCAGCACCATGCCCGGCATCATCCACGGCAACCAGGCGAGGCCGTCAATCAAACGGCGACCGCGCCATTTCGTGCGAACGGAAACATAAGCAACGATGGAGCCTAAAATCATCACTGCTGTCGCGCCAAGAAGGCCCAGCAGCATCGTATTGCCCATGGCGCGCCAGACTTCGGCATTGTTGAAAACCGCCACATAATGTTCGGTTGTCAGCATGTCATACGAGTAGAAGCCAAAGAACTTGAAGAACGAGCCTATCAGCAACTGCCCCACGGGCAGCACGACTGTGATCACAAAAAACAGGATGCAGAACGAAAATGTCACCCATTTCCATTTGCCCAGTTTCATGATGTTGGGGGCATAACCTTTGCCGGTAACCGTTGTGAATGTTCGCCCCTTCAACAGCCACCATTGCCACACCACGAGCAGGAACATCATCACCATGATGGCAAAACTGAGCGCGGTTGCATATTGATAGTCGGGCGTCGCCCGGTGGTTGATCGAATTGTAGATTTCGGTGGTGATGACTTCAATCTTCGCTGGCGTTCCAAAGAAGAGAGGCGATTCGAATGATTCGATACCGCGGATGAGGCTCAGAATGAACGAATTCGTCAGCGCCGGCAGCATGAGCATCAAGGTGATGAGGCGAAACGTGCGCCAGCGCGATGCGCCGCACATACGGCTGGACTCCTCCAGCGCCGGGTCCATCGCCCGGAAGATGTCGACAATGAACAGGAACAGGAACGGGGTCGAATATTGCATCATGTGCCAGATGACGCCGCCATACGAATACACATTGATCGGTGAAACGGTCGCTCCTGTCGCCCATTTCCAGACCTGATTAAGCAGGCCTACCTGCGGGTTGCCAAGCATGCCCCACGCCATCGCGGTGAGAATGGGCGGAATGAAAAATGGCAACGTAATCAGAACTTCCAACTTGTCCCGCCAAGGCGTATCGGTCCGCGCGATGATCCAGGCAAGCAGGACGGCAAGGGTCAGGGAGGGGATGGTCTTGCCTAGCGAAATCGCCACTGTGTTCAACAATACGACTGTATTGGACCAATTCAGGATTGATTTGTAACCATTCAGGTTAAATTCGCCGGCCATCCCCGGCGGGGTCGAGTGCAGACTTCCGTAGAGTAGCATAGCCAGGGGATAGACGGCTAGAAAACTCAGGATCGCCACCAGCGAGACGACCAGAACATTGCGGCCTGAAAACAGGCGCTGGGCGAAGCTTTGCAAAGGCGCAGGCATTGCGATTGGCTGGTTTCGCGGTATCGCGTCTGCCGTGTTGCTGGTCATGATTTCGTCCTGCTGGTCAAGTACTGCTCCCTGAAGTCGCCTTTCTCGCGAAGGCTGTTTCACGCGAACTCAAGGGTCTGCCCCCTGATCGCCTGCAAAGTAATGTACATCGCGCCGGGGAGAAAGTGTCAATGGCGTTTGTGAGCGCGCGCCGGCCCTTGGCGAAGAGGTCACTTTGCATTTTGGCAATTTGTTCCTGGTCAATTCACCGCACGGCTATCCGTGATTGGATTTTTCGCAGGTTGGATCAAAAAACATGCCCACAAACGACAATTCAAACGTGCAGGCGAAGCTGAAACGCAGGATCGGCCTGCCGCTGCTGGTCATGTACGGAACCGGAATCACAATTGGTGCGGGAATTTACGTGCTAATCGGCGCTGTTGCGGGTCACGCGGGCAAGTTTGCGCCTTGGTCATTTCTGCTGGCCGCGCTGGTCATGGCGCTCACAGTCGCCTCCTATGCGGAAATGGCGACGCGCTACCCTGTTAGTGCCGGGGAGGCCGCTTACATGCGAGCCGCCTTTTCCTCGAAAATATTGTCGGTCCTGACAGGGCTTTTGACACTTGTCATCGGGGTTGTTTCATCGGCGGCGGTTGCAATTGGCTCGGCTGGGTATATGGCGCAATTCATCGATCTGCCGGCCGGCGTGCTCATTGTAATCATCGTTCTTGTGCTCGGGGCGATATCGGCCTGGGGTATTCTGGAATCCGTTCTCCTGGCGGCGCTTTTTACCGTGATAGAGGTCGGCGGCCTGCTCGCCATCGTCGCTTCAGCGGTTTATGCCGGCCTGCCCGTGGGCCCCGTAATTCTGCAAGTGCCGCCATTGGACATGGCTTCCTTTTCCTCAATTGCCTTTGGCGGACTGCTGGCGTTTTTTGCTTTTATCGGGTTTGAAGATCTGGCGAATATCGCCGAAGAAGCGCAGGAGCCACAGCGTAATTTGCCGCGCGCGATGGTTTGGACGTTGATCGTTTCAACGGTGCTTTATGTTTCTATCGCCGTCATTTGCGTGGCCGCTGTTCCTGTCGAGCAACTTGCTGCCTCGCCGGCGCCCCTCAGTCTGGTCTTTCGCACTTTGGCCGGCGTCAGCCCCGCTACCATCAGTTTGATTGCGATCTTCGCGACCTTAAACACCATATTGGCCCAAATGACCCTTTCATCTCGGGTGATGTATGGCATGGCGCGGCAAGGTGATTTGCCCGAAGTCCTGGGCAGGGTCGACCAGCGAACAGCAACACCATTGGTCGCAACAGCCATCAATATCGCCCTGGTCATCATACTGGCGGTTGCACTTCCGCTCGAAAAGCTTGCAGAAGGCACATCTATTGCAACGCTGGCTGTGTTCGCGCTGGTGAATATTTCGCTCATCACGATCAGATTACGTGGTATCGAATCCGGCGAGCCCCATGTGACCGTTCCCCTGTGGATGCCGGTCGCAGGCCTTCTGACCTCGCTCGCCATGATGGCAAGTGCCGCCTTGGGCTAAACAAGCCAGATGTGGATGCCCGCGTTTGACAATCAGCGCGCGATGGCCGGAAAAAGCCTGAGCGCGTTCGTTCGGCGGATTACTGCGAGCGCTGGCGCATCAAAACCGTGAGCGCCAATATTATCGAGCACCGCTTTGGGATTGACGAGCGGGTAATCACTGCCAAACAGAATTTGCGATGATGGCACCAGATTGCTCAATGCTGCGATGGCCATTGGATTGGCTGCCAGAGCGAGATCGTACTGCGGTTTTTCAATTCATGCAGTACCCCATTGGGGATACGAGTTTTCAACGCTGTTTGAGCTTCCATGACAAGACGTGCCCCCTTGCAATCTGGTCCGAAACCGCCGCACATTGGGGCCAAGAAATACGTGCGCCAGACGCGGCGCTGCCTGGAAGGAAACATTTATGCCCTCTCGCCCCCGCGCCCTCATTATCGGTGGTTCCGTTGGTGGTCTGCTGGCGTCAGCCCTGTTGCGCAAGGCAGGCTGGGAAGCCGTGATTTTCGAGCGCGCACGCGGTGATCTGGCAGGACGCGGCGCGGGGCTGGGGATCTCGCAGGATCTGGTCGATATCATGCACAAGGTTGGCGCGCGGTTCGATATGTCCTCGGGTTCAGCGCATCCCAGTTACGCATGGATGGGCAAGGACGAAAAGATTCTGTTTGAGCATGCGCGCCCAACCGTCGGCAGCACATGGCCACGTGTCTATCAGCCGCTGCGGGAACTTGCGCCGGAAGAGCATTATCGGCAGGGGATGAATCTCGTCCGCATCGAACAGACGGACACCAAAGTCACCGCATATTTTGCCGATGGCGCCAGCGAAACCGGCGACCTGCTTGTTGGCGCAGATGGTCTCTATTCGACCGTCCGCCGACAATTCCTGCCCGATGTTGATCCGGTCTATGCCAGTTATGTCGCGTGGCGCGGCATTGTCGAGGAAACCAATATGCCAGAAGCTGTGCTAAAGGCTATCGGCCATCGCATCGTCTTTTGTTATCCCGACGGGGAAATGTTGTTGTGCATGACCGTACCCGGCACAGGCGACGATATGCGACCCGGTCATCGGCGAATTTATTTCATCTGGTACAGGCCCGTTTCTCGTGACAGGCTTGTGGAAATGTTCACCGACGCCAGCGGAAAGAATCATGGCGTGTCGATTCCACCGCCCTTGATCCGGCCCGAATTTCCAGCCGAAGTTAAGAGTGACGCCTACAAACTTCTGCCCGCCTGCATTGCCGAAGTCATCAATCGCACGCCGCAGATATTATTGCAGGCGGTCAGCGATCTGCAGACGCCCAAAATGGTTTTTGGCAGGGTGGCGCTGATGGGCGATGCAGCATTTATCGCCCGCCCGCACACAGCCGCCGGAGTTTCTAAAGCCGCCCTTGATGCGCAATGTCTGGCAGATGAATTGACGGCGAGCGATGGCGATGTGCCCCTGGCGCTTGCCCGTTATGAAAGGCAGCGCATGGCGTTTGGCCAGAAGTTGTGTGCACATTCGCGCTATCTTGGAGCTTTTTTGGAAGCCAGATTCAGCCCGCCGGAGGATCCCCATACGCCCGGCCTGAAATGCGACCCCGCCCAGATCATCCGGGATTACGGCGCACAGATGCTGTTGCGCGACGCGGAGATCTCTGCGTTTCAAGCGCATTGACGTTTTCGCGGATAAGTTCAAAGTGCCCCTCAGAACTGGGAGAGACAAATGTCAGCCACCGCCACTGCAACCGATGTGCCTGCCTTGCGCTTTGATGGCGTCAGCCATGAAGGCATTCCCTGCGACAAGGACAAGTTGCCTGATCTGATCGCGTTCTTCCGCGATGTGTTGGGTCTAACGCAAATTCCGCGGCCGCCTGCGCTTGATGCGATGGGTTCTGGCGCCTGGATGGTCGACGCCGATCGTACTGTGAGCTTTCATCTGATTGTGAATGAAAACACGCTGCGTCCCGGCTCTGACGCCAAGATCACCCCCGCAGGCCGTCATACCGCTTGGAAAATTCGCGATGTCGGAGCGTTTCGCGCCCGCATGACGGCTCTGGGCGTTCCTTTTCAGGAGATCGGAAACCTGACCGGGGATCCCCAATTGTTTCTGCTCGATCCGCAGGGCCACACATGGGAGTTTCAGGGTCCTCCCGGTCAGAAGTGACCGGGACGACTACATCAGGCCGCGTATTGTCACATATAGCCCCGCGGCTATCACAATGCCTGCGAACACCAGCCCCAGCGCCCGCTTTTTATCTACGAGCGTTTTTCCGAGCGCCACCCCGGCAACGCCACCTATGGCGCCACCGGCGATAAATATGCCGGCGATGCGCCAGTCAATGAGGCCAGACCATGCGTAGCTGGCGGCGGTCGAGGCGCCAAAGGCAGCCACTGATACCAACGAAGTGCCGATGGCGTAGACCAGCGGCATGCCGGTGGCGAACATCAGGCCAGGGACAATCAGAAATCCCCCGCCGATTCCAAAAAATCCGGACATGAGGCCCACTGCAAAACCGGTCCCCAGGATAAAGGGAAGAAGAGTCTTTGCAGTCGCCCGGTCAAGTCTGACTTCCGCCTGTCCTTCATCCTTCCTGGGGCGGAGCATCGCCGCGCCAACCCCGATCATGAGCAGACCAAAGAGAAATAAAAGCTGCTTGCCGTCCATCAACTTGGCGAAATGCGCGCCCGTCAATGCGCCTGCAATTCCCGCAGCGGAAAAAGCAATGGCGCATGGCCATTTCACGTGGCCCGCCCGGGCATGCAGGACCAGATTGGTCAGTGCGCTTATGGAAACTGCTATCGCGCTGGTGCCTATAGCAGCATGCGGCGAGGCGATTCCCACTGCATAGACCAACAGCGGCACCGCCAATATCGACCCGCCTCCGCCCACCAAGCCAAGGATTGCACCTACGAGTGCGCCAGAAGCTCCTGTTGTCAGGTCGGTCAGGAGTTCTGACATCTGCTCTCCCTTTATGCGGTGGCGTTGGCGCGGCGGTTCCATGGCGCAAAACCAAGAATACGCGCCATCGCACAGGTGCCAGAGATCCCCGCAAACATCAGGCCGGCGCCGACGAATCCGGCCAGCCCGTAAAAGCCGGGATGCACGAGAACACCAAGCGCGACGCCCGCAACAACCATCGAGCCCGCCGCGATCTGCACCTGCCGCATCATTTCAATAGGCTGGTTGGTGTTGGAGATGACGGGCAATCCGGCCTTCTTCCAGGCGTCAATACCGCCTTCGAGAATATAGGCATCCACATCGGTAGCACAGGCGAGCTTGCCGGCATTGGATAAGGTGCGGTTGCCGGATTTGCAGTGAAAAATCACCATCGGTGCTGGTCCTGGCGCGTTGACCTTGTCCAGACGCGAAAGCGGCTCATGATGGGCGAGCGAGATTTTCTCCCGGGCATGTTCATCCGCTTCGCGGATATCCACAAGGAGTGCTCCAGAAGAAATGAGTTCGCGTGCTTTTTGCGGTGAGATTGTTGGAAGGGACATTATTCGCTCCATGAGGTTGAGGCTGGGATTCGGAAACCTGCAGCTGCGCAGGACGTTTCAGGTTGGGCAGAATATCCGGTGCAATTGCGCCATGAGATCTTCGATGCGGGGATCTGCGATCCTGTACCAAAGCGTCTGACTGTCCCGGCGGAACGTGACGAGCTTCTCTTCGCGCAAGCGCGCAAGGTGCTGCGACAGCGCCGACTGGCTCAGGCCAATTTTCTCGGCCAGATCGTTCACCCGCATTTCGCCCGTTTCCACGAGCAAGCACAGGATGAGCAACCGCTTCTCATTCGCCAACTCCCGAAGAAGCGCTGCAACTTCGTTCGCTCTGGCCTCAAGGTCGGCTGCGGCGCCTCTCGCTGTTATCTGACTGCTCATCGTCGTTTCATTCATCCGATCTTACTAAATTAGATATTGCTTATTTAGAGAATACGAATATACATGTCAACAGCAATCGCATCCCGAATTGGAGAAAATCATGGAACATGCCATCCGACCCGAAATAAAGGCGTATTTCGACGAGCCGACGAACACGATCTCGTATCTCGTCTGGGATCAGGCAACGCTCAAGGCTGCCGTCATTGATCCGGTTCTGGATTACGATCACAAGGGCGGTACTGTGGACGTGCGCTCAGTTGAAGCCATCCTGAAAGAGGCGGAAGGGCTTGGGCTCCACATTGAATGGGTTCTGGAAACTCATGCTCACGCCGATCATCTCTCCGGTGCACCCTGGCTCAAAGGGAAGACAGGCGCTAAAATTGGCATTGGCGAGCACATTCGTGATGTGCAACGGATTTTCAGACCTATTTTCAACGCCGAAGACCTGAAAACGGACGGCAGCGATTTCGATCACCTTTTTACGGACAGTGAACGGCTTTCCTTGGGAGGACTTGAGATCGAGGTACTCCACGTTCCCGGCCATACACCGGCGGACGTAGCCTACAAGATCGCCGATGCCGTTTTCGTGGGCGACACGATATTCATGCCCGATTATGGAACGGCACGGGCGGACTTCCCAGGAGGCGATGCCGAACAGCTGTATAAATCAATCCAGAAACTGTTGTCGTTACCGCCTGAAACCCGGCTTTTCATGTGCCACGACTACAAGGCGCCAGGCCGCGATCAATATGCATGGGAAACGACCGTGCGCGCAGAACGCGAAAATAATATTCACGTACATGAAGGGGTCAGCGCCGGGCAGTTTGTCGCCCTGCGCCATGCACGAGACCAGAAGCTCGCCGCGCCCTCGCTGCTGCTGCCGGCCATTCAGGTCAACATACGCGCCGGACGCTTTCCGAAGGCAGAGCAAAACGGGGTGCATTATCTCATGATCCCAGTCCGTCCGCGTCCGGGCGCAGAAGAGGTTGTCGGCTGACGCACCCACGATTTGCGATGATTTGCAGGCTCCGTTACGGTGTCTGCAAATCTGCAAACGGGAGGCGCGCAATGGACGATGCCAGCGACATCCAGAAACTTGAAATTCGCATTCAACCACTCGCCCCGCATTGCGGCGCAATGATATCAGGGGTGGATCTGACCCGGCCTCTTTCCCCAGAACAAGTGAAGATCATTCAGCAAGCCTGGGACGATCATCTCGTTCTGGTGTTCCGCGGGCAGCAAGTGAGCGAAGATGATCAATTGCGCTTCGCTTCCTATTTTGGCGAACCGGGCAATCGCAAGATCGCGCCCGATCATTTGCGGAATCGCTCCGAAGGCATTCTGCAGAATAATCCCAAATTCATGCTGGTGACGAACATAAAGGTCGATGGCCGTCCCATCGGTGCTTTTGGCGATGGCGATATGTGGTTTCATATCGACAGCGGCTATTCCTCACGGCCCTACAAATATACGTTTCTTTATGGTCTGAAACTGCCAAAAACTGGAGGCAACACCATGTTCTCGAACACCTACAAGGCCTACGAGGCTCTGCCCGCTGAATTGAAACATAAGCTCGAAGGGCGCAAGGCGCTGCATATCCACGAATACAAGCGCAACGAACGCGTGGAACTTGCCGAAGATATTTCAAAAGCGCCGCACTGGTATCATCCGGTTGTCATTTGCCACCCCAACACAGGCAAGAAGGCGCTGTTTGTCGACAGGTTGATGACACGCGCAATTGCCGGCATGGAACCTGAAGAAAGCGAAGCCGTGCTCGATCAACTCTACGAAATCGGCGAGCGACGGGAGTTTATTTACGAGCATGAATGGCAACTCGGCGATTTCGTAATGTGGGACAATCTTGCCACCATCCATGCGCGTACGTGGTTTCCGCCTGAAGAAGAACGGCTTCTGCGACGCTGCACGATCGAAGGCGAGGAAGTCCTCGGCTGATTGCAGCAATCAAAATCTGATGGGAGTAAACATGCCGCAGCTTTTGCCTGCCCTCCAGTCCTTTATCGACGATGTACGCAACATCTGGTCACAGGAAAGCGACAACTCCGTCCGCATGGCCAAAGCCAAACCCTTCATGGAAAGGCTTTTGCAGGACAAGAGGCTGCAACAGCTGTCCGCCGACTGGCCCTCGACCGAAGGCCGCAAGAATCTTTTGCTTTATGTCGATCCCGATCATGAATTTGCAATCAATGCTGTGGTGCGCGTACCGGGCCGCAAGGGCAGCATACACGATCATGGACCCGTCTGGGTGATGTATGGCGTGTTGACCGGGACGGAAGACCTTGAGCGTTATGATCGCATCGACGATGGCAAGGATGAAAATTTCGCGGAAGTGAAACTCAATTCCATCGGCAAAGGACATACCGGCAAGGTCGATATCGTGCCGCCGATGGACATTCATTCGGAAAAAGGCGGGCCTACCCGATCAACCGCGATCATCCTGCGCAGTGCAAGGCTGGGCGAAATCATTCAGGGCCAATACGATCCCGTGACCAACAGCGTGCGGCGTGGTCCGGGACCAACTCAAATCCCGTTTGAGCTGAATGCATAAACCGGGGATATCTGTTTTGCGAACGTAGAAGGCATTCGAATGCGCATAGCACAGGTCATCACTACGGCAGCATTGCTTTTCACGCCGACCCTTTCGGTTGCGCAAGACCCGTATCCGCAAATTTCGATCATTGTCGGATTCTCCCCCGGCGGCGGTTACGATACCTATGCGCGCGTACTCTCACGACATTATGGACGTAATCTGCCAGGCTATCCGCGTATCATCGTGCAGAATATGCCTGGCGCATCCAGTCTCACCGCCGTGCGCTATCTCGACAACGCCGGCAAAAAAGATGGCAGTGTGATTACTGCGTTTAATCCGGGGCTGATCAATCAGTCGTTACTTGAATACGACAAGGTGAAGGTCCGTTTTCCCGATTATGCCTGGATCGGCAGTATCACCAAAGATTACCGCGTCTGCTATGCCTGGAATGCTGGCGGCGTAAGAAGCTGGGACGATTTGCTCAAGCGTGATCGGTTCAATCTGGGAACCACCGCGCCCGGTGCGTCGGCTTACATCAATCACGCGATCATGAAGAATCTCTTCGGCGTGAAAGTGCACCACGTTACCGGTTATCCCGGCAGCGCTGAAGAGCGGCTCGCCATTGAGCGGGGTGAACTTGACGGCGGCTGCGGCGCGTGGAGCAGCAATCCGCCGCAATGGATCAAGGACAAGAAGATTTCGGCGCTGGTGGCGTTCACAAAGCCGCCCATCCCCAATCTCGATGGCGATGTGCCTTTCGTAGTCGATCTCGCGAAAACCCCGGATGACAAGACTTTGCTAAACGTGCTGATATCGCCTGACGATCTCGGACGCCCCTTCATTGCATCGCGTGAGATACCGGTCGAACGGCTCGCTACGCTGCGCAAGGGTTTTGACGCCACCATGGCCGATACAGAGTTTCTTGCCGAAGCGCAGAAACTTGATCTGACTATCAGTCCAATCTCCGGCGCGGAAGCTGAAAAAATGATCGGCGATATCTATCGCGTCCCTGAACATATTATCGCCCGCGCCAGGGACATCGTAAAGTAAACGCGCCGATTCCCGCTGGTGTTGTCTCAAGCGCAAAACATACATATGGATCCGAGCATGAAGACAAGTTTGGTGTTCAGAACTGTTACGGGCCTGCTCGCGGCTTGCATGTGCCTGAATATGGCGGTGGCGCAATCTGAAGATTTTGAGAAGATCGTTGCAGCCGCCAAAAAGGAAGGGCTGATGCGTCTTTATACCGGCATGGTGGGCAGTGATGCGACGCCAGCCATTGCCAAGGCGTTTCAAGCGAAATACGGCATACGGGTAGAGGTTCTCGAAGTACGCGCTTCCGAATTGCGGGAACGAGTACGCACTGAACTGGTTGCAAACCGGGTTCTGGCCGACGCCATGTGGACATCTGCAACGCAGACCCGGCAATTTGCAGCTGAAGATCGCACCATCCAGCCTTTTGGCGCGTTGCCCAATCTGAAAAATATCAGCGATGAAGTGCGCCAGCAGTGGCAAAGCACTGACATGCACCTGCCGATTTTCACAATCCGTTATGCCATCCTCATCAACACCGCACTGGTGAAAGACCCGCCCAAAACCTATGCGGATCTTCTCGATCCCAAATGGAAAGGCAAGATACTTGCCGATGACTTTCGCGCAGCGGGCGGCGGCAACACGTTTTTCACGGTTACCTACAACAAGTTTGGTCCCGACTATCTCAAAAGGCTCGAACAAAACCAGATCACGTTCACACGCGATTTGCGTAATGGTGAACGGCGCGTCGCACGTGGCGAATTTTCAATCTTCTTGCCTTTCACAATTTTCAATCTGACGGCGTCACAGGGGCTTCCTGTCGCCGGAGTCGTGCTTGAAGAAGGCATGACTTATACGCCTTTCAGCGTGAGCCTGGTTCGTGGGGCACCCAATCCCAATGCGGGAAAGCTGTTCATCGACTTTACCACATCACTTGAAGGGCAAGGCATATTTGCGGCCTATGGCCTCGCGCCCATGGCCCAGGGGCTGGGGGATAAATATCCAGCTATCCTGCGCCCCTTCGCGGATGCAAAAATGCTCGGTGCACGCGACGGCACGCAGGATGATTTCATGTTCAAGGCGGCCAAGGATATCTTCAAATAGTTGATAGAGGTTCCTATGAGCGGTGCAGAAGAATTAAACAAAGCGCTCTTCGGCGTCGATGAAGTATGGCTTGCCAAGCACGATGAACCCATTCTCGAGCCGGAACTACCGATTATCGATCCTCATCATCACTTCTGGGATCGAGGCGGACCATATCTCTTCAACGAATTGCTGAAAGATACACGTACGGGCCATAACATCCGCGCCACCGTTTACATGCAATGCAGGTCGATGTATCGCGCGGACGGCCCACAAGACCTTGCGTGCGTCGGCGAAACAGAATTCGTGAATGGTATCGCCGCCATGAGCGCCAGTGGCGATTACGGCCCCATTCGCATATGTGAGGGCATCGTCGGCCATGCTGACCTTCTGTCAGGCGGACGCACCAGGGCTATTCTGGAAGCACAGGTAAAAGCTGGCAACGGGCGTTTTCGCGGCATCCGTAATTCTTCCGTATGGCATGAGGATCAGAACATTCGCGGCACGCCTATCGCGCCGCCCAAAGGCCTGCTGCTTGATGCAAAATTTCGTGAAGGTTTCGCAGAACTCGCACCGCTCGGACTGACATTTGATGGCTGGATGTGGTGGACCCAAATCGGTGAATTTGCGTCGCTGGCAGACGCATTTCCCGGTACGGGCATGATCCTCGATCATTTTGGCGGCGTTCTGGGAATTGGCACCCATACCGGCAAACGTGACCAGGATTTTCCGGCTTGGCAGACATCGATCAGAGATCTTGCCAAACGTCCCAATGTGTCGGTCAAACTCGGTGGTCTGGCAATGCGGACGACAGGATTTGGTTATCGCGAATTGCCGATGCCAATGGATTCAGTCGAACTTGCCCGTTTGTGGAAGCCTTATTTCGATACGTGTATCGAAGCTTTCGGAGTGGAGCGCTGCATGTTCGAAAGCAATTTTCCGGTCGATAAGGTCTGTGTCAGCTACGCAACATTGTGGAATGCCTTCAAGCGTCTTGCAGGCGGTATGACGAGCGACGAGAAATCTGCGTTGTTCTTTGATACGGCTGCGATCGTCTACAAACTCAAAACAGCCGCCACTGGCTAGCTTGTGAGTTGGCTGCTGATCCAGGCCTCGATCTGGGACGCGTTCAGGGCGCCACTCTGACGAGCGACTTCTCGCCCGCCCTGAAACAGGATCATTGTGGGAATCCCTCGAATGCCATAGCGCGCAGAGACACCTTGCAATGCTTCAGTGTCCAGTTTCGCAAAACGCACATGGGGCTCCATGTTTCGAGCGGCGGCTTCGAATTGCGGCGCCATCATGCGGCAGGGGCCGCACCATTCGGCCCAGAAATCAACAACGACAGGAATGTCGTTGCGCGATATATGCTTCTCAAAATCACTTTCCGATCCTATTGCAGCGGGATGACCATCGAACAAGTTGGCCTTGCACCGTCCGCACACGGGGGCTGCTCCCGATTCAAGGCGCTTCTGCGGTGCGCGATTGACCGCGCCGCAGGAAGGGCAAACGATTTTGAGCTCGATGGACACTTGTTACCTCCAGCCCAATTTTAGAGCATCTGCAGCAAAGTTGGAACCGGTCATTCAGCCGCAAATGTGTGAAAACAAAACTGGAGCGACGTTGTGATTTAAGTTAACTGCAACGCATTCTAGTGCGCCATGACAATTGGCACGGTCATCGAACTGAATATTTCGCGGGTGGTACCGCCCAGGATAAGTTCGCGCAGCCGCGAATGGCCGTAACAGCCCATGACGATGTAATCGGGCGAACTGTCCGCTGCATGGGACAAAAGGATTGCTGCGATATCGTCTGTCGGCGGCAATTGCTTCAGCGTCGCATTGATACCGTGCCGCGCCAGATGCCGTGTGATGTCGAACCCCGGAACGCTGTCAATATCCTGATCTTTCCTGGCGACGGTGATAACTTCCACCTTGCCGGCCCGCTGCAACAGCGACAGGGATCCTGCCAGCGCCCGGGACGCAACAACACCGCCGTCCCAAGCGATCATGGCTTTGCCAAGTTTCGCGGGACCTTTGTGAATATACGGCAATACCATGCATGGACGCCCGGATCCGAAGATTACGCCGACAGCCAATTGCGATGCAAAGCCGTCCTCTTCCGGCGTATTCTGGCGAATGATTGTCATGTCATAGTGACGAGCCAGACGGGCCACCCGATCAATCGCCTCGCTGGTAAAACCTTCGAGCGGAACATAATCAACATGGACGCTATCAGGTGCAGCAACGATCATGCGTTCAAATGCTTTTTGTGCGGCATCGCGCGCTTCGTCTGTTGCCTGCGCCATCAATTCATAGGGGTAGTCTCCCATGAATGAAACCGGCGCAATGGTTTGGAGCGCAACCCCGGTCGCCGTCAGATGGCCCCCAAGCTGATCGGCCAGAGACAGTGCGAAGTCGTCGACATGACGGCCTTCTGGCCCACTTTCGAGAACGACAAGAATATCCTTGATTGCCATGAAAAACTCCTGTGTGGCCAACCGCGGCTCCGCCGGTTCGTGCGGAATGAAGCGCTTATAGTGAAGGGCGCACGGCATCACATTGATCTGCTTCAAGGCGTCCGCCGCGTTCACGCTTTAGGCAGATGCGAGATGAGGTCTTGAGGGAGCGTGGACATGTACAAACATCTATTGGTTGCAACTGATGGGTCAGAATTGGCCACCAAGGCATTGCGACACGGCGCACAACTGGCAAAAGCGCTCAATGCCAAACTCACCATTGCTGCAGTAACCGATCCGTGGCCGGTGCTCGAAATGGCCCAAAAAGCGCAGGAGCGAATGAGCGATCCCATTGGCAGCTACGAAAACAACGCTGCAGCGTGGGCACAAGATGTGCTTGAGAAAGCTAAGCAATCCATCGCCGACATTGGTGTAGCCTTCGAGGCGATCCATGTGAAAGATATGCATCCTTCCGACGGCATTCTGGAAACCACAAAACAGCGTGGCTGCGATGCTATTGTCATGTCCACGCACGGACGGCGTGGCGTCAGGCGGATGGTGCTGGGCAGTCAGGCAGGTGACGTTATTGCGAACGCCGAGGTTCCCGTCATCATCGTCAAATAATATTGGAATAAAAAAAGGGCTTCCGCAGCATCCAGCATCTGCAGAAGCCCAACCGTTTATATAACCTCAGCCGCGGGGCGCGATCTTTGCGATTCTAACGTATTCGCCCCAGTTCTTAATATCCTGAAGCAGAAATGCCTGCCCCTCTTCAGGAGTTGTGATCCAGGGATCCCCACCAAACTGGTTCAGGAACTTGATTGTATCCTCGCTGGTCAACATCTGTTTGAAGAGGTCATTGATCTTCTGAACAACAGGCTTTGGCGTGGCGACTGGTACAAAGGCAGCGAACCAGCCGTTGAGATCCATGCCGGGAACCCCGGATTCCGCCATGGTCGGTATCTCCGGCAGAAACTTCATACGTTGCCCTGTTGCGATACCCAAAATACGGATTGAGCCCTGTTTGGCGGCAGCTGTCGAAAACTGCGGATCATGCATGCCGTAGTCAACTGAGCCGCTCTGCAAATCGTTGATGGAATCCTGCGCCAGCTTGTAGGCCACTTCAACGGATTTGACCCCTGTGATCGCCTTATACATTTCGCCCATTACGGTGCCTGATGTGGCAGCAACTGCATAGGTCGCCTTGTCGCCCTTTTCCTTCAGATAGGCGGTCAGTTCCTGAACTGTTTTGAATTTCGAATCCTTGTGTACCACCATCATGAAACCCTGACGGTTGATGGTGGCGGCGACCTGAAACTCCTTGCCCGCATCGAGTGTCACATTCTTGAAGATGTGCATGTTGGCTGACATCGACGAGCCCGTATGGAGATAAATCGTATGTCCATCAGGCTTGGCATGGGTTGTATACGTCATCGCAATCATGCCGTTGGCGCCCGGCTTGTTTTCAACGATGACATTGCGTTTGACGATGGGCCGCATCTTTTCGGCGAAATAACGCACTACAACATCCGAGCCGCTGCCCGCAGAAAAGGCGCATATCAGACGGATATCCTGATTGGGAAATTCCTGCGCCGTCGCGGCATTCGCCATCGGCAATGCGGCGCCGAGCGCCAGCGCGAACCGCAGGCCAGAGATCTTGTTTTTCAATATTACCTCCCTTGTTTTCTATTAAGCGAGCCAAGGCTTCGTGCGGAAGCGCAAGCAATTTATCGTTGCAAACGGCGCTTCATTTGAGAAGCCATCAGCCCTTTGGTTCTATCTTCGCCACCTTTATTAGACGGCCCCATTCGTCGAAAGACTCAAGAAAGCGCTTTTGCGCTTCACCGGCCGACAATCGCATCGGCTCCCCTCCTGATTTCAGAATGAACTCCTGTGAAGCGGGCGTCGCCACCACATCAAGGAATATCTGATTGATCTTTTCGATCACCGCTGGTGGTGTGCCTGTGGGCGCCATCACACCAAAGAAGCCGGGAACATCAAGGCCAGTGAGGCCTAGTTCGTGTAACGTCGGCATATCCGGATGGGCAGACAGGCGCTCCTTGGAACCGGAGGCCAGAATACGCATATTGCCAGCCCGTTGTTGCGCATGCGAAAAGACGCCATCCAGAAAGCCGAAATCAACAGCACCACTTATAAAGTCGTTCACAGAATCCGGCCCGGTGCGATAGGGAACTTCTACCGCTTTCAATTGCAGGAATTCCTTGAACAAGGCGCCCATCAATTGGCCCGGCGGAGCGGTGGTAGCGTAACTGACCTTGTCGCCCTTTTCCTTGGCATAGGCAATGAGGTCCTTCACGTCTTTCCAGGGCCGATTGGCAGCAACTGTCAGATAGAAAGTAAATTTGAGCAGCGTCGCTGCTGTGATCATTTCCTTGCTCGGATCAATCGGCTTGTCCTTGAACATAAAATAATTCGCAGCAAGTGAAGTGGGCGAATGCATGAACAAAGTGTAGCCGTCTGGCTTGGCTTTCGCAGAATAGGTCGTTGCGATCAGGCCACTGGCCCCAGGCCGATTGTCGACGATGATAGGCTGTTTTATGAAGGGCCGGGCCTGTTCGGCGAAGAAGCGCACCCACACATCCGCACCGCTGCCGGGCGGAAATGCGCAGACAATTTTCACTTCGCGCGAAGGATAGACGTCAGCCTGCGCCCAAGCCGCGCCTGCCGAGGACACCGCTGCGACCCACACACCGAAACCGGCAGCCAGTGCTTTCTTCAACATTTTTCTCTCCCTGAACTGGTCTCAGCCGCGCGGTTCTATCTTCGCGATTTCTATATATTTACGCCAGTTCTCGATCTCCTCGAGGAAATAGCGCTGGGCTTCGGCTGGCGAAAGTATGAACGAATCTGTGCCGGCCTTTACCAGAAACTCCTTGGTCGCAGGCGCGCGCGCCATCGCATAAAATGCATCGCGCAACTTGTTCTTGATAGGCTCGGGCACACCGACGGGCGCCATAAGGCCCCACCAGCCAATGATATTGATGTCGCCGGCGCCTTGCTCTTTCATCGTGGGTACGTCGGGCATGGATTGCATACGCTCTCGCGCAGCGATGGCGAGAAGCTTTATTTTTCCGCCCCTGACCAGCCCAAGCGCAAACGTCGGATCGTACATGGCATAGTCAAGATTTCCACTCAGCAAGTCATTAACGGAATCCGGCCCTGTCCGGTAGGGAACCTCAACCGCTTTGATGCCCATGTTCACGTTCATCAATGCGCCTGCAACCTGGCCGGTTGGCGCGGTGGTAATATAGCTCGCCTTGTCGCCCTTCTCACGCATGCCTGCTATCAACTCCTGCAAGGTATTGTACTTGCTGGAGGCGGGCACTGCGACGACGAATGCCAGTTTGCTCACAGTCGCAAGGACTTCGATCGTCTTGCCGGCATCGACGCCCGGGTCTTTAAACAGGTGCATATTGGCAGCAAGACCGCTGACCCCGTGAATGTATAGTGTGTATCCATCGGGCTTTGCGCGCGCGACATAATTGGTGGCCAGATTGCCGCCTGCACCGGTCTTGTTGTCGATAATGATCGGCTTGTTGAAATGCGGCTTCATGCCCTCTGCATAATAACGTACGAGCACATCCGCGCCGCTGCCGGCAGGAAAGGCGCAGACGATACGGATTTCCCGTGAGGGAAAATCGTCGGCCTGGGCATGAACGTAAGGCGAAAACACCGGAGTTACTGTCGCACCCGCTATCAGGCTCAGCGCATATCTACGCGACACAGACGATGCATCGTTCATGGCGTCCTCCTATTGTAGCCGCTACAATTGAGATCAGCCTTTCGGCTCGATATTTGCGATTTTAACATAGCGCGCCCAATTTTCGATATCGTCGAGAAAGCGTTTCTGCGCGATGTCCGCAGGGATCACTAGAGGATCGCCCCCGAACTTGGCAAGAAACACCCGCGTTTCGGGCCGCTCTGCCATCATACGAAAGGCTTCGCCGAGCTTTTTCTTGACCGGCTCGGGCACGCCCTTGGGCGCGATAAGCCCCCACCAGCCCACAAGATCGACGCCGGGGACACCGCCTTCGATCATTGTGGGAATATCCGGCTGGGATTTCATGCGCTCGCCCGAGGTCATCGCGAGGATGCGCATTGCGCCTCCCCGTTGCTGAACGAGGGCGAAGATTGGATCGTACATGGCAAAATCGATAGCGCCACTGGCGAGGTCGTTCACAGAATCCCCCGCGGTCCGGTAAGGCACTTCGACAGCGCCAAGTTTGAGCAGGTGTTTCATCATGGCGCCGCCGACCTGGCCGGTCGGGGCGGCCGTACCGTAGCTGGCCTTGTCACCTTTGGTTTTCAGGTGAGCGATCAGGTCAGGCAATGTTTTCCATGGCGTACTCGCTGCGACCGAAACCGTGAAGGGCAAGCTTGCGACGGTTCCAAGCACATCGAAGGCTTTGCCGGCATCGTGGCCCGGATCCTTGAACAGATGCATGTTTGCAGCCAGCGCAGAGGGCGCATGGATGTAGAGTGTGTAGCCATCCGGTTTAGCGCGGGC
>CAMDKB010000008.1 GCA_945901195.1 Rhizobium sp. Q54 | reverse complement strand
ATACGCGGCACATTGTCCGCGTTCGATGGCAAGGTTCTGCAGATAAAGAGCAACAATGGCCAGGACGTTTCGGTCAATCTGCCCGAAAACGTAAATGTATCGGCCACCAAGGCCTTTACGCTTGCAGACGCCAAGCCAGGCATGATGCTGGGAGTCACCACCATTCAGAAAGAAGGCGCTCTGGTGGCCATCGACGTGCGGCCCATTCCCCCCGCTGCCAAGCCCGGCCTTTCGGCCTATGATCTGGCTCCCCAATCCACAATGACCAATGCCTCGCTGGAAGGTTCGGTCGCCGGTTCAAGCACGCAGGAAATTACGTTGAACCACGGTGGAGGAACAGTGAAGGTCATGGTGCCGCCCGGCACGCCGATGTCACAGGCTGTTCCCGGCGCACGTGTCGATCTCAAGCCCGGCGAAACCATTTATGTCGCTGCCCGGCGTGAAGAGGGTGGCGCGCTGACCGCCGTGCGGGTTCAGGTCAGCAAGGATGGCGTGAAACCCACGCAATGATTTCTGATAGTTCGCAATAAAAAACGGCCGGGCATTGCGCCCGACCGTTCTGTTTTAAAGTAAGACTCGTATCACATCGAAGGTATAAGCGCCTTCAAGGCCGGGAACAAGGTTCCAATTAGAGTCGGCGGCCACGGGATCGTGAGCAATTGATCGAACACGATGTAGATGAAAATGGTAAGCCCGACAGCCTGGGGAATTACCAGTTTCCAGGGTTCGTTGCCTTCCAGTCGCATCAACGCAACGACGAAGATTGGCACGGTCGGTATCAATCCGATCAGCCACATGGACGCCATAAAGGCCAGGAGCCAGCCAAAGAAGATGGCGGACCGCTGCACTACAACCTTCTGATCCATCTCGCTTGTGCCGGAATCCACGTCCATGTGAATCTTCTTTTCAATGCCCTCTTCCGCGGCAGCGGCGATCGAAATATCGATCACATGCTGCGGGTCGCGGAACATCTCGTTTAGCAGACTGACCACACAGAATGTCAGCGCAAGACCGCCCACAATCAAAGGCACAATTTTGGCCGAGAAGTTCCAGTGTGAAGCTTCCCAGACCATGTAGCCGATTAACCCCATCATGAAGACATGCATCACCATGCCAAAATTTATCCGCGGCTTGCCGAAGCCCGACAGCATGCCCTTGATTCCACCATGCGCCCTGATGTCTGCAATCAGCGGACGGAACAGTCCAAGAGCTGCAATCGCAAAGATGACCAACACGATAGGACGCCAAAACCAGTCGATGCCATAACGCTGGATCGAGATGAACAGATAACGTTCAACGATATCACCGAGAACGCAGCCAAGGATCAGCGGCGGGCGCGGCCATTTCATCTGCTTCATCGACCAGCCGAGCACACCGAAGATCAGCAGGGTCCAGAGATCGCCCCAGTTACGCGAGCCCTGGAACGCGCCGATATAGATGATGCCAAGAACCGATGGCATGATCAGCGTGTAGCGAAGGGTCGCCAGCTTGGCGAACTGACCGGAGAAGATGTAGCAGAGACCCGCGCCAAGCACGTTGGCAAGGGCAACCGACCACACCATCGCGTAAGTGACGTTCAGATGCTTGCCAAGCATGTCCGGGCCGGGAACCAGGCCGTGGATCATGAATGCGCCAAGCAGAATGGCCATACCGGCAGAACCGGGAACGCCGAACGCGACAGTTGGCACCAGAGCGCCGCCTTCACGCGAATTGTTGGCAGATTCAGATGCGATAACACCGCGCACGTCGCCGGTGCCGAAAGTCTGGGCCGCGCCCTTTTCCGTACGCAGGGCATGACCGTAAGCGAGCCAGTCGACGACAGCACCGCCAATGCCGGGAACCGCGCCAAGCGCCGCGCCGAGCCAGGAGCAACGCAGAACCAGCCACCAATGAGTGAAGCAATCCTTCGCGCCATGAATCATGCCGCTGACGCTGGTTTCAAGCTGCTTGGAACCCGCAGCAATCGATGTACGGGTAATCGCGAGGTCGGCGAGTTCGGGCAGGGCGAACAGGCCAAGCACAATCGGAACCAGTGGCGGGCCTTCCCAGAGATAGAGGGAGTCCAGCGTCCAGCGTAATGTACCGGTTTGCGGATCGGAGCCGACCATCGAGATCATAAGACCGAGGCAGCCGGCAACCAGTCCACGCAAGGGCGCATTGCCGGCCAGCACGGCGACCATCGATATACCCAGGACAGCGAAGGCCAGAAGCTCCGGCGAACCTATATACAACATGATCGGGCGCAGAATGGGCAGTGAAATGCCCATCAGGATTGCGCCGAAAATGCCGCCCATCATTGAAGACATGTAAGCTGCTGACAGAGCGCGGCCCGCTTCGCCTCGTTTGGCCATGGGCAGGCCATCGAGAACCGTGGCGGCGGAGCCCGCACCTCCGGGCACGCCGAAGAGAATGGCCGGAATGGGATCGCCTGTTGCAGTCGTAGACCCTAGCCCCAGAAGAAGCGCCATGGCCGCATAGGGGTCCATATTGAAGGTGAAGGGCAGCAGCAGCGCCGTTCCCGCCAGGCCACCGATGCCCGGTAGAATGCCAAGAACGAGGCCGAGCACAACGCCCGAAAACAGCATCAATAGCCGGAACGGGTCCATAAGCATAACGAAGGCCTGTCCGGCCGCTTGCAACATATTGGCTTCCATGATCGTCAGCCCTGATTTTCATTTGATTAGACGCCAAGGCGTAGTGCACTTTTTTTTAGCGCAGCAATACAAGTTCGCCTTGAAAGTGGAATTAGCTCGTGTTTCGACCGGTCAGGCGGTCAGCGGTGGCCCGCGAGGGTTAAAATGGCGCGGGAAGAAACTGGCTTCCGCTTTGAAATGTTTTTTGACGTGGGAAACAGGTCCACAGGTCGGAATGATTTCGGCGACACACGGGGACGGCGGGGGAACTACGGGATCGACGGGAAGCGCAGGGTCGTCAAATTCCACGACAACGATGGGAGACGAACTGCCAGAATGAATTCCGGCCAATTCAAGGGCGTCGCTGACTGGAAAAATCTGGACCATGGCATAGAAAAAAACGAGCAGCCAATAGGCAACGCACGTCAGACGTGCGGCCTCGTATCTCGTCTTGATCTGTTCCAGATCGATCATCCCGGTGTCCGCCCCCTCAAGCGGCAAAATATCAGTATGCGCATTCGCCTGATTCGACCCACGCTTTTTGGACTTGGCGGTGGTTTCAATTCAGGCGAAAACTCCCCTTTACATAAGGCGCGCCCTTTCGGGTGCTCCCATTTTTGATTGAAGCACAACTCTAGACGAATTCAGCCCCGCCTAGAAGCATTATTTTCGCCGCCGATAGCCCTGACAATGCAAGTACTCCGCGTGATGTTTCCATGCAACGAATTTCATTCGACGTTCATCGCACCATCACGCGCTTGACGGCGGCGCCAGTCCCGAACAGACAGAACGCGATCACCAGAAACACCCCACCCACGCCCGACACGCCGGCAATCAACGAACCTGCAAACGGGATGAGAAATTGCCCCATCCTGTTACCCGTAAGGCGGATGGTCATGGCGGTGCCGCGCGCATCGACAGGCGCCAGATTGACGACATTTGACAGGCAGACCGTAACGGCCAACCCAAGACCAAAACCGATCAGCACGGCAGCAACATAAAGCCAGCCCAGGGAAAGCGGCAGGCCGATCAGGGCATAACCAAGGGTCGCTATGGACATGCTCCAGAATGTCAGTTGAGCTCGCCCGGCAATTCGCAGCATGGGCCCATAGAAAACGCGCGAGAAAATTGAAGCAATGGCGCGCACCATGAGAATCATGCCGATGTTTCCCGCATCAATGTGTCGCTCCGCGCCCAGAAGCGGCAGGTAAATGACCGCAAGATCCATCGAGGCGACAGTCATGACACTGGCCATGATGACGGCAATAAGCCCCGGCACACCCAGAATGTCGGCCAGTGGCACCATCGGCTTGTCCTTCGCGTCGCCTGCCAAGCGCTGCCTGGGACGCATGGTGAAAGCAATCGCGAGCGTCCCCAGCGACATGGCCATCGCCAGCGCAAACAACACGCCGGTTGGCGGTATGCGCGCGGCGCCGGCTACCCAGCTGATCAAACCAGGCGCAATCATCTGCCCGACTGAAAGCACCACCATGTACCAGCCAAATACGCCCTCACGGCTGACCGGACCCGCACATCGCAACGTCAATGCCTGATGCCCCGCCATGGTGAACAGGTGGCCAATACCGGCGATGACGGAATAAAGCGTCAGCGACCAGGCTGTCACCGGCCACAACCAGAAGCCCAGGTTTGCGACAAGTTGAAAGCCCGACCCTATCCAGATGGAATGAGAATCATTGCCCCGGTCGATATAGCGTCCCAAGGATATCGCCAGAAAGATTGGCAGCAAGGCGTAGCCGGAGTTGATCGCGCCATACCAGATATAGGAAACATCCATTTCAATCGCGCGGTAGGATGTCGTGACCCGGGTGAGGCCGGTGACAACCTGAAACATCAGAGCGTGAACCAGAAAGGGTGCGAGCAGACGCAAGTCGTAGTCGTGTTTCACCTGCGATCCGCTCATATGCCCATTCGTCCCGGTACTATTGCGTGCTCGCAGCTAGAAGCCTTCCTTCAGCCCGGCAAGTCAAGCAATCAGATTGCAACGATCACGTATCTGACGCATCCCTGCCCTGCATAAACAATGGCATGCCGTCAGGGACAAAAGGCGTCAGGGAAGCTTTGCGCTCCGCGCTGGCTGCTGTAGTCTGCAAGCAACAGCAACAGGGAGGCAAAGAGAAAACGTATGAGCAGCGCTAGCGGTGCAGCGGACGCAATAGATGCAGGTGAATTCGATTATATAGTCGTTGGCGCAGGTTCGGCCGGATGCGTCATCGCTAATCGGTTGAGCGCCGACCCGCGCAATCGCGTGCTTCTGCTGGAGGCGGGCGGCAAGGACAACTGGATCTGGTTCCATATACCGGTCGGCTATCTCTTCGCCATCGGCAATCCCCGCGCAGACTGGATGTTCAGGACCCAGGCCGAGGGTGGCCTCAACGGGCGCTCACTGGCCTATCCGCGCGGCAAGGTGATTGGCGGCTGCTCCGCCATCAATGGCATGATCTATATGCGCGGTCAGGCCGCCGACTATGACGGCTGGCGGCAGATGGGCCTCGACGGATGGGGCTGGGATGATGTTCTGCCCATTTTCAAGAAGCACGAGGATCACTACGCCGGCGCCAATGAGCTGCATGGCGAAGGTGGCGAATGGCGCATCGAGGAACCGCGCATTCGCTGGAAGGTGCTCGACGCCGTACAGGACGCAGCAGAGACAGCAGGCATAGCCAGAACCAATGATTTCAACACGGGCAACAATGCTGGATCGTCCTATTTTCAGGTCAATCACCGGCGTGGACGCCGCTGGAGCGCTGCACGCGGCTTTCTCAAGCCCGTCCTCAATCGGCCCAATCTGACACTGGCGACAAATATGCACGTCGAACAGCTCGAATGCGAAGGCAATCGCGCCAGAGCCGTCGTGTATAGGCAAAATGGCGTAAAAATGCGCGCGCGCGCGCGCGGCGAAATCGTCCTGACCGCAGGCAGCATAGGCACACCACAAATCCTGCAGCTTTCAGGCATCGGCAATTTCGCACAATTTGATGCGCTGGGCATAGCCGGCGTGCAGCACTTGCCGGGTGTTGGCGAGAATTTGCAGGACCATCTGCAATTGCGCATGATCTACAAGGTGCAAAATGTCCGCACCTTGAACATCGACTACCAGTCGCTGCTCAAGCGCGCCTGGATGGGCGTGGAATATGCTCTTTTTCGCAACGGCCCCATGAGCATGGCGCCGTCGCAACTGGGAATGTTCGCCCGTTCCAGCGATGAATACGAAACGCCAAACGTGCAATATCACGTGCAGCCATTGTCGCTCGACAAGTTTGGCGACCCGTTACACACGTTTCCCGCAGTCACCATGAGCGTCTGCAATCTGCGGCCAACAAGCCGCGGCAGTGTTCATTTGAAGTCCACCGACCCGCGCGATCCCCCGGCGATCGCGCCCAATTATCTCTCCACAGAAGCTGATCGGCGCGTCGCTGTGGATTCCATTCGCCTCACCCGCAAAATCATGGCCTCGTCCCCACTCGCGCCCTATTGCCCAAGCGAATATCTGCCAGGCGCGCATATCTCCAGCCATGACGACCTCGAACGCGCTGCGGGGGATATAGGCACCACAATCTTTCACCCCGTGGGCACGGCGAAGATGGGCGTGGCGGGCGACCCCATGGCAGTCACCGACAAGCGGCTGCGCGTGATAGGCGTGGAAGGACTGCGCATTGCCGATGCCTCTGTCATGCCGACCATCACTTCAGGCAACACCAATTCGCCCGTGATGATGATCGCTGAAAAAGCCGCACACATGATACTGGAGGACGCCAGGGGTTAAACCCCGTGACCTCCGACAGATCAGGGACCGCTGATTTTAGCTGTCTTCAAGATCTCGGGCCATTTGGCGATATGCCCGGCAAGAAATACGCGCATGTCATCCGCACTGCCCGGCAAAGGCTCCATGCCGAGTTTGTCGAACGTTGAGAGAAGCTCCGGCGATTTCAACGCGACATTGACGTGGTCATTGAGCTTTTTCACGATATTGTCCGGCATGCCTGCCGGTCCCGCAAGCGCTGTCCAGGCATCTGGCCCAAATCCGATCTGCGGATAGCCGCTGTCCACGAACGTCGGAGAATCCGGCAACAGCTTGTTGCGCTCGCGATGGGTGATTGCGAGAACTTTCACCTGTCCTGCCGCGGCAAGTTCCAGCACATTCGACAGCGGCACGAAATTCATGTGGATCTGGCCGGCAAGCAAATCCTGCCGCGCGTTTTCGCCGCCCCTGTAAGGCACACTCAGGATATCGATGTTTTCGATGACCTTGAAATATTCACCCAGAATCTGCGGGCTTGTGCCAAGACCAAAGCCAAAACTCACCTTGCCGGGATTGGCTTTCGCGTATTGCACGAATTCCCTCACGCTGTTGGCGGGGAATTTTGGCGGCACAATCATCACATGCGACCAGCCCGCCAGTGTCGCGATCGGCGTAAAACTCTTCACCGGGTCAATATCGAGCTTGGGATAAAAGATGTTCATGTACGCCAACGACTGGCCCGCCAGTAGCAGCGTATATCCATCCGGCGCTGCAATCGCGACGGCCTTGGACCCGATGGTTGTCCCCGCACCCGGCCGGTTTTCGATGATGAACATCTGACCGATGCTTTGCGAGACCCTCTGGAACATGACGCGGGCCAGCACATCTACCGGCGAGCCGGCCACGTAGGGCACGATCAGCTTCATGGATTGCGAAGGATAGGTTTGTGCGCCAACGTCCGTCGCCATCGTCAAGGCGACAAGTCCCGCGGTTACACCTTTGAGCAAGCTGTGCCTGTTCATCGCGAAGTCCTCCCGTCTGCCGCAGATTGTGCCTACAGCGTTAGGGGGAGGCTAACGCCAAAGTCCCAAACTTGGAACCCATAAACCATTCAGCCCTGTCTCCCTGCCGCGACTCGTGCCATAAGCTGGCATGGTCTCCCCCCCACAATCCTTCGATCCAGGCTTTGGCGTTTACGTCCACTGGCCATTTTGCCTGTCCAAATGCCCATATTGTGATTTTAACAGCCATGTCAGGGCAACGCCGCCGGATGAATCAAAATTCGTGGCAGCGTTTCGCGCTGAGCTGGCCCACCGTGCCGCGCTTGCGCCCGGGCGCGTCGTGTCATCGATATTCTTCGGCGGCGGCACGCCATCTTTGATGCAACCCTCAACGGTTGGCGCGATTCTGGAGGCCATCAGTGAAAACTGGAGTGTCTCGGCCAACGCCGAAATTACGCTGGAAGCTAATCCGACATCCGTCGAGGCAGATCGTTTTGCGGGTTATCGCGCCGCTGGCGTCAACAGAGTCTCGCTTGGTGTGCAGGCCCTGAACGACACTGATCTGAAGGCCCTTGGGCGCATGCATTCGGTAGCCGAAGCAATGGCAGCCCTTGATATCGCCGCTCGTCATTTCGACCGCTTCAGCTTCGATCTTATTTACGCCCGCCCCGGCCAGTCACCGGCCCATTGGCGCGCCGAACTGGCCGAAGGCATCCAGCGAGCGGGCGGACATCTGTCACTGTATCAACTGACGATCGAGCCGGACACGATGTTCGAACGGCTGTTCAAGGCTGGCAAGATAACCATGCCAGACGAAGATACAGCACGGGAATTATGGGACATCACCCAGGAAATGACAGAGCTGGCAGGCCTGCCATCCTATGAAGTTTCAAATCACGCCCGTCCCGGCGAAGAGAGCCGGCATAATCTCGTTTATTGGCGCTATGGCGAATATGCGGGTGTCGGCCCCGGTGCACACGGACGCCTGATCACACCGCGCGGTCGTCTGGCGCAATCGACCGAAAAGCACCCGGAAATGTGGGCGACAATCGTTCAGGCCGACGGGCATGGCATCATCGAGGAAGAACTGCTGTCCGCCGAAGAACAGGGCGACGAATATCTGCTGATGGGCATGCGCCTGCGTGAAGGCATCGACGCCGCAAGGTTTGCCCAGTTGCGCGGGCATTCGCTCGACGCCGAACGCATCGCCTCGCTGGTTGAAGACGGCATGATCGAGCAAACTGCTGATGGCCGCATTCGGGTCACCCGCGAGGGCATGGCCGTGCTCGATTCCGTTGTGGCCGATCTGGCAGCCTGACGAGACTGCAGGAAAAGCGAACGCCAGTTTTCAGCCCGCTAGATGTTCAACTCAGGTCTGCGGCTTGACGCCCTGGAAACTCCGCTGAGCCGGGCTGACAACTGTCGTCTGTCCGTTGCGAATTTGTTGAACTGACAACCCGCGATCATTCAGGCCATCGGGACGCAGCCGGAAAAGCCCATCGGCGCCGACAGCGCCATTGGCGTCCGTCAGGGAAGCTTCATTCAGACGTTGAGCGCCCGCAAGCGCTCCCACGAAAGTGACGGCGTCATAGGCAAGAGATGCAAGACGCACCGGGTCGGAATTGAACTTTGCCCTGTAGCGTTGGGCAAAATCGTTAAACCCGGCATTCTCTGGAGCTGCGAACCAGGCGCCCTGCAGTAACGGAAGTTTTAGCACCCGCGAATCAGCCCACAGGCCTGTTCCCAGGACCTGCACCTGAGCTGGCTTGATACCAGCAGCGGTCAAAGCCCGTGAAACCTCAGCCATTCCACCGGGTTGCTCGGGGATGAAGAGGGTGTCGATCTGGGCTGCGACACCGCCGAGCCGCTGCGCGGCAGCAGTGGGATTGCCCTCCGGAAACCGCTCAATGGCGACGACACGCAGACCCCTGCGTCCGGCCACCTGCTGAAAGGCAGCCAATGCGACATTCCCGTACTCGCTTTCAGGAATCATCGCCGCAAAGCTCTTCTTCCCGCGATCAGCAGCAAAATCCACAACGCGATTGACCGCGCTTTCAACAAGGAACGAGAGCAGATAAACGCCGCGCGCCGCCACCGATGGGTCGGTCGAAAATGCGATCACCGGCTTGTTGGTGCGCCGGCCGACTGCTCCAACTTCCCTGACGTTCGCTGCAAAAAGTGGCCCGACGAAAGCCTGCGCACCTTCCTGCACCGCAGCCTCGGCAGCCGCTCTGGCGCCCGCAGGCGACGAGCCGTCATCCTTGATGATGAGCGTCATCGACTCGCCAACCTGCTCCATGGCAAGCGCCGCTGCATTGCGTAGGGAAGTACCGACGCCGCTCGGCTGATTGCCCTGCGTAAGGGGTAAGATAATTGCGACCCGGGTTGGCCCGGTTCCAATCGTGTCGCCCGTCGGAGCCACCGTCGGTTGCACCGGTTGCGCTTGCTGCACGGGCGGGGCGATAGGATCGGCAGGTCCACCCAATCCAGGAATGGAATTACAACCAGACAAGAATGCGGAAGAGGCTAGAATAAAAGCCAGAGCGGAATTCCGCGCCAGACAGCGGGGCCGCCGGAGCAATTCACTTGTGGCCATTGTGGAACTGCTCATGTTCTATTTCCGTAAGCTGACACGACGCGTAAAGATCAATTCAAGACATCGCGAAGGCCCGCTTCAATCCTGAACGTTGAGGGAGCATAGTATCGCAGGGACGATCCGGCAAAGTAAACACACGGTAAGAAAACAAGGTTAATGGGACGTTGTTGCCAATCGGGCACAATTTGTTCTATAAAACGAACAAACGTATGTTATAAAGAACTATACGGAACGCTTTGTTGCCAAAGCTGCGTTCGAAAATCAGTATCGGGCAAATCGGGCGGGATCAGATATGAATCATCAGCAGCGAAACCGCAGTGGCGGAGACGGCCCGGGGCCCGAAGCGCCAGAGCGGCGCACGACCTTTACGGCCTTCGGACTTCAGGCCGAGGCCCAGCCCCTCGAACCCGGGCTGCATGTAGTCGCAACGCCCATCGGCAATCTCGGTGACATTTCCCTGCGCGCTCTGGGCACCTTGGCAGCCGCTGATGCGATTATCGCCGAGGATACAAGGGTAACCCGTGTCCTTCTTGCCCATTATGGCATCACCACCCCGCTGGTTGCCTATCATGAACACAACGCCGCTGTTGTTCGGCCTCACCTTCTCGCCCGGCTCGAAGCGGGCGCAAAATTGGCCCTCGTCTCCGATGCCGGCACTCCGCTGGTTTCCGACCCTGGATTCAAACTCGTCGCCGAAACAGTCGCGGCTGGATTCAAAGTGACGTCAGCGCCCGGCGCTTCAGCCGTGCTGGCCGCGCTGGTTGTCGCCGGTCTGCCAACCGACAGATTTTTCTTCGAAGGCTTCCTGCCGCAAAAAGGGGCTGCGCGCCGTGGGCGCATTGGCGAAATCGCAGCGGTCCCGGGAACACTGGTGTTTTTTGAATCACCACGCCGCCTCGCGGACATGCTGGCAGATCTTGCCGTCGTATTGGGCGATCGCGAGGCCGCTGTCGCCCGCGAACTCACTAAATTCTACGAAAACGTTCGCCGTGGCCGCCTGAATGATCTTGCGGCACAATATGCGCAGGAAGATGCCCCGCGCGGCGAAATAGTGGTTCTGGTCGCCCCTCCCGGTACGGAAATAGCGACCCTCGGCGAAGCTGATCTCGATGAACGGCTTCGTATCGCCATGCAGAAACATTCTGTGAAAGATGCGGCCTCACTCATCGCTGCCGAAACCGGAATGAAGCGCCGCGATGTCTATGCCCGCGCCATCGCGCTGGTGTCAGAACAACCGTTAGAAACACCCGCCGATAAAACAGGCGGCGGCGGATGAGGCAGCAGGAGCCTGAAAAACATAGGCCGGGGTCAACCGCCCACGCACGCCGCCGCAAGGCCTTTGTTTTGGGATTGCGTGCCGAAAGTCTCGCTGTTTTTCTCTTGCGGCTGAAAGACTTTTCTATCCTTGCGAGGCGTTATCTGGGCGCCGGCGGCGAGATTGACATCATCGCAGCGCGCGGTTCGACAATTATTTTTGTGGAAGTCAAAGCCCGACCGAGCATCGAAGAAGCCATGACGAGCATAACCGTGGAAAAATCCCGCCGCATGTCGCGCGGCACACGCCATTGGCTCGCCCGAAATCAGCGCGCTGCGGCAAAGACATGGCGGGGCGACGTCATATTTCTCGCGCCCTGGCAAATGCCACGCCATGCACCCAATTTCATCGAGCTCGATATTTCCTGAAATCTATTTGACGGTAAATATCTGACGTACACGCTCGCGAACTTCGTCCGACACATTGGCCGCACCCGCAACGGTCTTTTCCAGATAGACGTGATCTTCGGGCTCAAGATCGACTTGCACTTTCGCCAGTTCAGCCTTGAGTTCGGGATCTTTTGTCATGGCTTGAAAACCATCGCGAAGGGCCTTTGCAATATTCGGCGGCAAATCTGGCGGGGCCGTGTAGGAACGGCCAATCGCGCCGCCGGACGCATAAACACCGAGCAGCGCCTTATCCTGTTCTGTTTTGGCAAACTCCAGCAAAGCCGGCACATCCGGCAGTTCGGGATCCCGGGAAGGCAGCACCTGTAAAATGATCTTGATCTTCTTTTCGCGCAGCCAGTCCTGCTTGGTCGCCTTGATCCCGGCCCAGGATGTACCAGCGGCATCGGTCTCGCCGCGTTCCATTGCCAGCATGCCCGGTCCCGCCGATGCATAGCCGGAAATCACCTTGAATTTGGTTCCCGCCAGCGCGTTGAGCAGTTTCGGCACGATCTCCGCCAGATTGCCGGGCCCCGTGCCTGCCATCGTCATCTCGGTCGTCAGCGTATCGGCAACCGATTGCGCCTTGGACGCATGCCAGACGAGAATGATGTTGTTCGAGGAAGCAATGCGGCCAATCCATGTATATTTGGCCGCATCGTATTTCACGCCGGGATTGCGCAGCGCCTGTTCCATCACGACGGTTTCCCCCAGCGCACCCAGGGCCGTACCGTCCTTGGGCGCAACGGAGTAAAGATAATTGGCCGCCTGCAGCGATCCCGCGCCGGGCATGTTATTGGCGATGACTGCGGGATTACCCGGAATATGCTTGCCCAGATGCCTGGCCACTATGCGCGCATAGAGATCATAACTCCCGCCGGGCGCATAACCGATATACATGTTGATGGTGCGCTTGCTGCGGTAGAATTCTTCTACGCTCTGCTGGGCGTGGCCGGACGAAACAGCGGCCATCTGCAAACACAGCGCCGCTGCTCCAGCAACGATGGCGCGGCGGACTGCGGAAGGCCTGCAGTTTTTACCATTTCTCATAGCCATACCCCACAGCGCGATGAATCAACCCTTGAGCAATTCCAGCATGACTTCAGCCACAGCATCAGGGTTTTCGAACTGTGCTGCATGGCCCGCTCCGGCAATGACCTTCAACTTGCCCGCGCCGGGAAGTCCCGCCGCATAGGCCTCGCCATGGCTGCGCGGAACGAAATGATCCTTCTCACCCCAGACCACAGCCGCCGGCATTTTCGCACGGTGCAGGCGATTGATCAGCGAACGGTTATAAAGATAGGGCGGCTTGAAACCCACAAAAGATGCAAAGCGGATGATTTCATACCGCCGTGTCTCTTCATCAAGATCGCCGCGCCCGTTGGGATAATAGCGCTGCGCAATGGCCGCATTCGCATCACCAAACAGCATGTTGCGCATGGTGTCATAGTCGACACCGCGTTCGGGCTGCGTGTGCATGAAGATATCGGCGATCAGTTCGCCGGAAATGAACAGACCACACGCGCCAATGAGGCCGAGTTTCTTGACGCGTTCTGGATGGCGCACCGCGATTTCTGCCGCGATCCAGCCGCCGATGCTGTGACCAATGAGGTTGAACTCTTTCAGGCCCAGCGCATCAAACACTTCAAGATAGTGGAAGACGGCGTCCTCGATGTCATATCCATCGCTCAGATCAGGCGTGCCACTGCAGCCCGGATGAGCCGGAACAATCAACCGCACCGCGCCTGCCAGCTTGTCGTGAAACGGCAGCAGATCACCCGCCACACCATGGACGTCGGCAAAGCCATGCAGATAAACCGTTGGCGCGCCCGTTCCCTTTTCGAGGTAAGAGACGCTGCGGCCGTTTACATCAATGAGTTTCAGATTGGTCTTCTCGATCACTGCCGTGCTCACTTGGCTGCCTCCATTTGTTTTTGTTGATCTGCGCCGAACAATTCGTTGAACCTTTTCCCTGTCGCCTCTTTCAGACGCGGCGCAACTTCGTTCCAGAACAAACGCTGGCTCTTGCGCGCGCTTTCATCAGACATATTGCCCATGTGGAACTGAATGAGCAAATGCCCGACCGGCGCATGCTCCAGCACGCTCATGAAGCGGTTGTAAACCGTATCCGGCGAACCCACGATGATGGACTGTGATGTCTGCAGATCGTCCCAGTCCCGCGTGTCGCCAAGCAGCGGCGTTGTCGGATCCGTACTGGCCAGATAGGCGCGGAATTCGGCAGGCGGAATATAGGGCACACCCGGCCCGAACGTCAGCTGCCGGCCCACACGGCGCTGGTGCCCCTTCAGGCAATTGCGCAGAAAATACCAGATGCCCTCACGCGATTCCTCCTGGGCGATCTTGTCGGTTTCACCCACATAGGTTGACATCAGAATACCCATGCGGCGGGGCAGGTAAATATCGCCATGCGCTTTCAGCACCTCTGCAAAGCGCTGCATGGATTGTCCCGTACCCTTGCCGTGACTGCGCGAGGACAGGAAGTAGCAATAGCCGTTCTTTGCGATCTGGGTCAGCGTATCGCGCGAGCGGGCGCCCGGAATCCAGATTTCCGGATGCGGCCTTTGCGTCGGTTGCGGCCAGGGATTCACATAGCGCAAAGGATAATTTTTGCCTTCAAAGGCGAAAGGACCATCCTCAGTCCAGGCGCGGCGGATGAGCTCGACCGCCTCCCAGAACTGGTCGCGGGATTTGGCGGAGGATGCATTGTAATTGAAGGTCTCCGGCCCGGAGCCTGGCGCAAAACCGGCAACGATACGCCCGTCCGACATATTGTCGAGCATGGCGTATTCCTCCGCCACCCGCAGGGGATTGCCATGCAGAGGCAGAAGATTACCGAGCACGACAATCTTGCCGCGTTTGGTCTTTTGCGTCAGCGCGGCGGCAATGATGTTGGGCGCCGGCATCAACCCATAGATGTTCTGATGATGCTCGTTCAGAACCATGCCGTCGAAGCCCAGTTCGTCCGCATAGGCAAGCTGGTCGATGTACTGATTGAGGAGCCCGCGCGACTTTTCCCTGTCCCAGAGCTTGTTGGGCACAGTAACCCAGCCGCTGTCGTATTTTTCATCAAAATCGGCAGGCAAGTGGGGATAGGACATGAAATGCCAGCAATAGAGCTGGACCGGGTCGATCATCGTTTCCTCCGTGCGGGTAAAATTCCGCTGTTTTGTTATTTTGTTTTTGATCATAGGGACCATGCGGTCCAATCCAGAACCAGATAAACTCTCCATTCTCTTCAACTGCAAGAGCGCGGATGTTCAATCCCGCGCGCACGGACCAATATGATCCAGCCTTCTTGAACCGCAAAGAAGGATGCCGGGGATGGTTCTTGAGGAGTTCAAAGTTCTTCCGCGCCAATAATTGGGCATTTTCTGACAAAGCATTGAAAGTATTCCAGAAGGCCGGCGATGCATGATGTTTAAAAGTAGCGTTGTCCGCCCGGCGCGGTGATCGGCCAGAGCTTCCTCAGCCCGCTTGTTGAATTTACCCTCAACGCAATCACTCTCAACCTGACGATCCCACAAGGCCCATTGAAATTCGGCAAACCAGTCAGCAAAAGCGCGAACTTCGTCGGGCTCAAGCTAGGCAACGGCTTTTTCAATTTTCTCAAGTTTTGTCCGGGCAAGTTTGGTCATCAATGGAAATTATCACATTTTGTCTCCCCACAAAATGCCGACTTCGTCCGCCCCTTGACGCCTGCCCGCCCGGCATGCCTTCTCCTGCCTTCAAGTCAGGCCAGCGAGCCGGGCAAGGAGCAGATTTATGGCTTTAAAAATTGCCGTCCAGATGGACCCCATCGAGCGGATCAATATTGCGGGGGATTCAACCTTCGCCCTCCTTCTGGCGGCGCAGGCGCGTGGGCATTCCATCCATTACTACACGCCTGACAAGCTCACGCTCGCAAACGGCCGGGTTTATGCGCCGACCCAGTCGCTGGAAGTGCGTGATATCCCTGGCAATCATTTCACCCTCGGCGCGCCCGTGCGCACGGACCTGGGCAATCTCGATGCGGTTTTGTTGCGTCAGGACCCTCCATTTGATTCAGGCTATCTTACCACCACCCATTTGCTGGAATTGATCCACCCGCAGACGCTGGTGGTGAATGATCCCGCCAGCGTGCGAAATGCGCCGGAAAAGCTCTTCGTGATGAGTTTCCCGCAGCTCATGCCGCCCACGCTGATTTCCCGCGACAAGGCCGAGATCGACGCCTTTCGCAAGGAGCATGGCGATGTCGTGATGAAGCCGCTCTATGGCAATGGCGGCGCAGCGGTGTTCAAGGTCGCGCCCAAGGACCCGAATTTCGGCTCGCTGTTTGACCTGTTTTCGGTGACATTCCGCGAACCCTGGGTCATCCAGCGCTTTCTCCCCAAGATTACCGAAGGCGACAAGCGCATCATACTGGTGGATGGAATCGCCAAAGGCGCGGTCAACCGCGTGCCCGCCGAAAACGACATCCGCTCGAACATGGTGCGCGGTGGTTCGCCCATGGTGACCGACCTTTCGCCACGCGAGCGCGAAATCTGCGACACCATCGGCCCCGAACTGAAAGAACGCGGGCTAATTTTCGTTGGCATCGATGTGATCGACGGCAATCTCACCGAAATCAACGTCACCTCGCCCACCGGCCTGCGCGCCATCGTCAAACTCGGCGGCCCCGATCTGGCGCATGATATCTGGGAGGCAATCGAGGCGAAGAAGAAGATTAGCTAAAACGCTGCCAAAAAATGGCTGCGCATGCTACAAAACACTATGACCATCACCCTTCCCAGCCCTTCTCCCTCGCGCCGCCGCGCCGTTGCAACCCGCCCGGCGGACGCTCGCGCCGCCATCGCTGACAGGCCCGCGCTGGTGGAGCGCCTGAATGCCATCGCCAAAACGCATGCTGCCGATGGCAAAGCCATGCGCGCTGCAGCGCTTGAGGAATTCAAGCTGACGATGGAAAGCGGGCGAGAGGCGGCCCGCGTTATGCTGGACGCAGATGGAGCAGGTTACGGCTGCGCGACCAATATCAGCTGGCTCGAAGACGAAATCATTCGGGCGCTGCATCAATTCATTGTCACACATATGCTGCCGCCCGAAAATGGTGGTGCGCCCGAGAAAATAGCCATCTGCGCTGTCGGCGGCTATGGCCGCAGCACATTGGCGCCAGGTTCCGACATCGATCTTTTATTTCTGTTGCCCGCGCGGGAAACGCCATGGACAAAGAGCGTCATCGAAGCCCTGCTCTATTTCCTTTGGGATTTGCGGCAAAAAGTCGGCCATTCCACACGCTCCGTTGATGAATGTCTGAAGCAGGCGCGCGAGGACATGACTGTGCGAACTGCGCTCCTCGAAACGCGGTTGATCCTGGGCGACGAGCCACTTTTCGAGACCATGCGCAAACGTTTCGACACGGAAATTGTTGCCAAGACCGCGCGTGAGTTTGTCGCCGCCAAACTCGCCGAACGCGACTCGCGCATCACCAAGGCTGGATCGTCACGCTATCTCGTTGAGCCCAATGTCAAGGAAGGCAAGGGCGGCCTTCGCGATCTCAACACGCTCTTCTGGATCGCCAAATACGTCTACCGTGTGAGCAGTTCGGACGAACTGGTCGCAGCGGGCGTGTTCACTGCCAAGGAGGCACAGACCTTCCGGCGCTGCGAGGACTTCCTCTGGCGCGTTCGCTGCCAGTTGCACTACGTGTCCGGGCGCGCCGAAGAGCGATTGAGTTTCAATTACCAGCGCGAGATCGCCAACCGGCTTGGCTATGTCACCCATGCCGGGCTCAGCGACGTCGAACGCTTCATGAAGCATTATTTTCTTGTCGCCAAAGACGTCGGCGATCTCACGGCCATCCTGTGCGCGGCGCTGGAAGAAGGGCAAACGAAATCGCGTGCGGTGCTGGACCGGTTCATGGGCCGCCTGCGGCGCAGCAAACGCGCGCTTGAATTCAAGGATTTCACCATCGAATTCGATCGTGTGACCGTCGCCGGCCCGGACGCCTTCGACCGCGATCCGGTCAACCTGATACGGCTCTACTGGCTCGCCAACAAGCATGGGCTCGCCATCCATCCTGACGCCATGCGGCTCGTGACCCTGTCGCTCAAGCGCATCAACGCGTCCATGCGCAAGGACCCGGAAGCCAACAGGTTGTTTCTGGAGATTCTGACATCGCAATCTTCGCCGGAAACCGTGTTGCGGCTGATGAACGAGGCCGGCGTGCTCGGACGATTCATCCCCGAATTTGGCCGCATCGTCGCGATGATGCAATTCAACATGTATCATCACTATACCGTGGATGAGCATCTCATCCGGTGTGTCGGCATTCTCGCGCAGATCAATGCGGGCACGCTGACCGAAGAGCATCCGCTCTCCAGCGAAATCATTCCGGGCATATCGAACCGCCGCGCACTCTATGTCGCCGTCCTCATTCACGACATTGCCAAGGGACGGCCAGAAGATCATTCGATTGCCGGTGCGGAAGTCGCTCGCACGCTCTGTCCTGTTCTCGGCCTCACTCCCGCCGAAACAGACACAGTCGCCTGGCTGGTGCTGCACCATCTGGACATGTCAAATACTGCGCAAAGCCGCGATCTTGCCGATCCCGTCACCATCGCGACCTTTGCCAAGACAGTTCAAACGCTGGAGCGTCTGCGCATGTTGCTGGTGCTTACAGTCTGCGATATTCGCGGTGTCGGCCCGGGAGTCTGGAACGGCTGGAAAGGGCAATTGCTGCGCACCCTCTATTACGAAACCGAGATTGTGCTCAGCGGCGGACATACGGCTGTGAATCGCAAGCAGCGCGTAAGCCAGGCGCAGGAACAACTACGCCGCACATTGCCGGGCTGGTCAGATCCCGATTTCGACGCATACGCGGCGCGTCACTATCCGGCCTACTGGCTCAAGGTGGATCTCGCGCGCAAGATTCGCCATGCAGGCATCCTCCGGCTGACGGAAGTTGAAGTCAGATCACTTGCGACCGAGGCGACGACGGACTCCTTCACCGGCGTAACAGAAATCACGGTCGTCGCGCCCGATCATCCAAGAATGCTTTCCATTATAACCGGCGCGTGCGCAGCGGCTGGCGCCAATATCGCCGACGCGCAGATCTATACAACCACCGATGGCCTCGCGCTGGACACAATATCCGTCAATCGCGCCTTTGATCGCGACGAGGACGAATTGCGCCGGGGTGAACGCATCGCCAGCATGATTGAAAAGGCCCTGCGTGGCGAAATCCGCCTGTCGTCGATTGTCGCGGAAAAGGAAAAGCCTTCGACGGGGCGAGAAAAAACCTTCACCATCATCCCCGACGTCACCATCGATAACAGCCTCTCGGACCGTTACACGGTGATCGAAATCTCGGGTCTGGACCGGCCCGGCCTGCTTTACGACCTCACGTCTGCGATTTCACGCCTCAATCTCAATATCGGCTCCGCGCATATTGTGACCTTCGGCGAAAAAGCCGTGGACGCGTTCTACGTAACCGATCTCACTGGACTGAAAATAACCAGCCCGGCGCGCCAGACGGCCATCCGCAAGGCTCTCGTCGAGGTCTTCGGACCTGAGATTGCCAAACAACTTCCCCCCCGCCGCAAGCCAGACGCGGCCTGAGCTAAAACCTCCGGTCGCAGCGGTCGCGCAACAAACTTGATTTTTGCCGCCGGGGACATGATATCGGCCCTGTGCAGCCATCAGCTCAACCCATTTTCAAGCAGGACCCATGCAAGACGAACCAACGAACCAGAAGAATTTGAATGACAATGCCGCCACCAACCAAACCTCGGCAGGTGATACGCCCTTCGAATTCACGGCACAGCCGCAGGCCGAGCCAGATCCCTTTGCCGTTCTGGAAAAACTCACCGCCGAAAACGCGGAATTAAAGGACCGCGTGTTGCGAACGCTTGCGGAAATGGAAAATCTGCGCCGCCGCACCGAAAAGGAAGTTTCGGACGCGCGCGCCTACGGTGTGACGCGATTTGCCGGCGACATGCTTGCTCTTGCCGATAATCTCAGCCGTGCAGTCGGCAGCGTGCCGCCAGATGAAAAGGCCGTCGATGGAACACTCAAGACACTGGCGGAGGGACTGGAACTGACCGAGCGCGATTTCCTTTCCCGCCTGGCTCGCCATGGCGTGAAAAAATTGGAACCGAAGGGCGTAAAGTTCGATCCCAACATGCACGAGGCCCTGTTCGAGGTTCCTGATCCCAGCGTGCCCAATGGCACGGTCGTGCAGGTTGTGGAGGATGGGTATTCCATCGGTGAACGCTGCTTGCGCCCGGCCAAGGTCGGGGTCGCTCGCGGCGGACCCAAAGAAGCACCGCAGGCCTGACTATAGAGCCTGAAACAGAAAACCAGCGGCCAGAGCTTGTGCTTGAATGACTTCCACGGCATGTTGAGGAAAACCATTCAGGGAGAGCGAAATGTCAGCTGGCGCAAAGAATGTTGATCAGCGCTTCCTCGGATCCTGGCGTCTTGTTGGCGTCAATCGCGAGGAAGTGGCCACTGGCAAAAAACTCGACACTGACGCACAGCAAAGCGGTTACATTTCCTACACATCCGATGGCCGCATGATGGTCATCATCGCCAGAAAATCGCCCGGCAAGGAAGATGAAGTCACTTGCTATGCAGCCAAATGGCACTTGGAGGGAGACAACGTGATCCACGATGTCGAGATCGCCGGCCGCGCCCCCTGGGCCGGAACGCGCCAGGTCCGCGGCTATCATTTCGAGGGTAATAAGCTCACCCTTAGCCCCCCTGTTTCCGAGGATTACATCCACGGTTCAGTGACGCGGCGCAGTCTTGAATGGGAAAAAGTGTAAGCAGCCGGGAGCACGCTATGGCAAACAAACGTCTGTCATTGACGCTTGCGACATGTGTAGCCTTGTTGGGAGCAGCAGAGTCCCGGGCGGCCTGTGTTATCGAACGCGCAGTTTACAAGCCATTGGGCGGCTACGGACAGATGCAACCCAATCAATATGAACTCTTGCACACCGTGAAAAAGATTGAAGTCAATCAGTCGGGCCTGGTCCTGATCATTCGCAACAATGCCCTGAAGGCTGCACACGAATTTGGATTCGCGTTTTCCAACGGTTATGGCCGCAACCATTTGATCTACTCTGGACCGGACAAATATAAAGAGGACAAGGAAGGGGACGCCAGCGACGATGCTTACGGTCCCGGCTCGCCAATTCTCTATTTCAATACGCAGCTCAAGAGCGCGGAAGCCCCGATCAAGCCTGGCGAAGCTGCGCCGGAATATCTGATAATGCCCGAAATCGGCGTTAAATTCTGGTATATGGGTAAGGACGGGCGCAAATTTATACCGTCAGACGGCATGTGGAAGTTATCCGCCTGTCGCTAGGTTTTCAGCCGCCCGAACCCTGCGCATCGTCAGATTGATCCGCCCCCCGTTCGGCAAAAGTGTCGACGTCGCAGGAAAAATCCTGTCGACCCCATGAAACGCCAGACGTGATGCGCCGCCGATGACAACCACATCGCCGGAATGCAGTTTGAAAGACCGGGTCTTGCCGCCTCGCGTTTCGCTCCCGATTCGAAACAAGCAGGAATCACCCAGCGAAATTGAAACAACCGGCGCATCAAGCGCGGCTTCATCGCGATCCTGATGCAGTCCCATGCGGGCGCTCACGTCATAAAAATTCATCAGACAAGCTTCGGGATCGTGCGGATAATTGCTGGTTTCACGCCAGGCCCGCAGCACAAGATCAGGGATTGCAGGCCATTCTTCGCCAGTCTGCGGATGTCTTGCCTCGTATCTATATCCATGCTCGCGATCTGACACCCAGCCCAGCGCGCCAAAATTCGTCATCCGCACGGAAAACGGCTTTCCCGTGCGTGGCATAAGTGGCGTGAAAAGCGGCGCGGCTTTTACCGCGTCCCGCAACAGGCTTGCCAAAGCTTCCTGTTCCAAGCGGGAATAGAAATCTGGAAAGTAGAGAAGACCCGGCGCAAACTCGATCATGCGGCCATTATGCTGCGACAGCTTCCGACTTGCAGCGAAAATCTTGCAGCGAAAATCATTGCGTCTGCGATCCGGCTCGCCTAACTTTTTGCGAATAACAGAATTTTGAGGAAACACCTCCCGTGAACATCATGGACAAGCCGCCCAAAGCCAGTTCAGCCGGCACGCTGGCCCGGAAATCATCAGCACCCCCGACCAGAGGCAAAACCCTTGATGTCGATCTGGCGACGACAAAACCGGGCACACCCGGTGGCATATTCATGCGCCAGTTCTGGCTCGCCATTCATCGCAGCGAGGATCTGGCGAAAGGCGAAGCCAAGCCCATCACCATCGTGAGCGAGAACTTCACGCTATATCGTGGGCAAAGCGTGCGGGCGCAGGTGATAGATTCGGCCTGCCCTCATCGCTGGGCGCCGATGCATCTGGGCTGGATCGAGGGCGATGATATCCGCTGCGTCTATCACGGCTGGAAATTCGACGGCTCGGGCCAGTGTATCGAACAACCTGCCGAAGAAGCAGGCTTCGCCCGCAAGGTGAAGATCGGCGCCTATCCGACGCAGGAATATCTGGGCCTGATCTGGTGCTATTTTGGCCCCGGCAAGCCGCCAGCGTTTCCACATTTCCCCCATCGTGATTCACCCGGCGTCATTCAGACCTGGAATGTCGAACATGTGCCGTGCAATTACCTGCAGAGTTTTGAGAACAGCATGGACGAGGTCCATGTGGCCTTCACCCATGCGCCCGGTGGATCACACGCCAAATTGGCTGCAGATCTGCCCATCCTCAGCACTGAGGAAACAGACTGGGGCATGATGCGCTATGGCAAACGCAAGACCGGCCTTGTGCGCCAGACCCTGCATTACGCGCCCAATCTTACGCGCGTGATCGTGCCGCCCGTGGCGGGCATGGAAGGCGTTGGTGGCTGGCCGGAGATATATTTCAGTTTCACACCGGTCGATGACGAGAACCATCTTTGGCTGATCACGTCTCATATCGAACTCAAAACAGATGCAGAGCATAAGGCGTACAAGAAACAACGCGCGAAATACGAGAAGGAGCTCGCTGGGGCGCCTACGTCAGTCGAAGTAGCGCGCGATCTGATGGCCGGGCGCGGCGCTTATGCAGCCACGCGACACCCCGATCTCGCCATCGTGCAGGACATAGCGGTGCAGGCTGGCCAGGGCCGGATCAGCAACCGCACCCATGAGCGGCTCGGCCGCTCGGACGCAGGCATTATCGGCTGGCGCAAAATTCTCACGCGTGAATTCAGGCTGATCGCCGAAGGCAAAAAGCCAAAGAAGTGGAAGACTCCGCCCGCAGACGTGAAGCCAACCCTGGGCTTTTGAAAGCTTTCACTTCAATCCGTCGATGCCCTTGTCGAGCGCGTCGTGCGCAATCCGCGCCTTCTCCGCCGCCATCATGCGAGCCTCAATGATGACAATGTTGGGCCCACGGCGGGTCCCAAGATTGTCCCCTTCATATCCGAGACACCCATCAGACAGTGGACATGGCCTTGATGTTGACCGCTTTGACTTTCGGCCACAAGGGTGCGGAAATGCCGGCATATTTTTCCTGATCGCCTTGCGGGATGAACCCTGCGATGGCCGTCTGAAATGCCGTGCGGCCTTTGCTGCGCACGAACCAGTCCGTGACCTTTGGAAAATGCTCCTGCCAAAGTCCGGCGCATTGCAGAAATTCCAGCCGATAGAAAAACGACAGCAATCCAGAATCGGCAAGGGTGAAGTTTTCGCCTACTAGCCAGGGGCCTTTGCCCAACGCCTTTTCCATATCGCGGAAGTGTCGGATGAAACGGACCAGGGCCTCCTGAACAACAGCCGCATCAAGACCGTCCGCCATCATCTTTTCCCATTTGGCGCGCTTGGCAGGGTCAGGAATTTTGGCATATCGCGCCGCGCGCTCCTCCGGTGGCTTCTGCAGCAGCTCATGCCGGAAGATGATCGTCGCCGTCATCGTGTTGATGGCATCGTGGATCGTATCTTCTTTCTTGGTCCACAGCCGCACATGTGCATGGCCAAGCGCACCCGCCGGGCGCAGCGGTTTATCGGCAAAAGCCTCGTCGAGATACTCGTTGATGACAGTGGATTCGATAAGAATATTGCCATCGTGAATCAATGTGGGAACGACTGCGTTGGGATTTAACTTCATATATTCGGGCTTGAACTGGTCGCCGGTATGGAGGTTCAACAAATGCCCCTCATAAGCCAGATCCTTTTCGGCAAGGACCATGCGCACCTTTGCGGCGCAAACGGCAGTGGGCGCGTGGTAGAGTGTAAGCATAGCTTCCTCCCGAGATTGATTGTGCGAGCATTATTTCACATTCTCGGGGCAAGATGCAGTAAAAAGCAATGAAGCAAAAAACAGATTGCGCTTGAGATGCAGCCCCTTAAAATCGCAGTGGGTTCAAACACACCGGAGGACACATGGCTGGCAAGGACGTAAAATTTTCAACCCGCAACAAGGAAACCTATGACGGTTATGTCAGCGCGCCCTCAGGCAGCGCCAAGGCGCCGGGCCTTTTGCTGATCACAGCCATTTTCGGCACCGACGACGAGATGCGCGAATCCGCAGACAGTTTCGCTAAAGATGGTTTTCTTGTCTGGACACCTGACGTCTTCTGGCGGACGATTCCTGGTCCTACCGCTGACTTCGGCAAGGCTTTCGAACGCTACGGCTCTTTCGACAAGCAGCAGGGCCTCAAGGACATGGAAGACCTGATCAACGCGTTGCGCGCGGACCCGCAATGCAACGGCAAGGTCGCCATGCTCGGCTATTGCTTTGGCGGGCTTTATGCGCATCTGGGCGCAGCAAACCTCGGCGCAAATGCAGCAGGCTCATTCCACGGCACAATGATCGGCGACCACCTCGACGATGTCGCCAGGATCAAGGGCCCGGTGAGCTATCACTACGGCAGTGTTGATCCGATCATCCCGCTCGACGAAGCCAAAGCCGTGCAAAAGGCGTTTGCAGGCCGCGCCAACGCCGAAGTGACAATCCACGAAGGCGCGTCGCACAATTTCTGTATGCCTTACAAGGACGGCTATCATCCCGAAGCAGCAGCCAAGGCGCGCGCATCTGTACTCAAGGCGTTCCAGTCGATGTAAACCGTAATTCCGGACGCCATGTGCGAACCGGAATTGCAGCAGCGCTGAATTCTGTAATCCCGGATAAACTGCTGGACAGTTGATCCGGGATAAATTTTACACGCCAAGCTTGAAGAGATTAGCGGCGTTTGTCCGGCCGATCTTCATCTTGTCATTCTCGTTAAGTTCAAGATTATCGAACCAGAGCGCGGCATGATCAACATTTTCAAACGGCCAGTCCGTCGAGAACAAAATTCGATCCGTTCCGATTTCCATGATCGAATTCACCAGTGACGGTGTGCAGAAATTACCTGACACGGTGATCCAGAAATTGTTCTGGAAATAATGACTGAGCTTGTGTTTGGCCGGATAGGGATTGGGCAGGTTCATCCACGCGTTATGATTGTCGATCCGCCAGAGCGAGAACGGGATACCCTCACCCATATGGCCGATGACAATTTTCAGGTTGGGATGGGTATCGAAAATGCCCGAACCCATAAGACGCAAGGCATGGATCGCAGTCTCGTTTCCAAACGCCCACTTCGGCCCCAGCAGCCACTCGGCGCCCTTGTAAATCTGCGCCCAGGACTGGATCGGATTGCGCGGATGCAGATAGAACGGAACATCCAGCTGCGCCACCAGCGCCCAGAAAGCCTTGTAGCGGGGATCATCCAGATAGACACAGTTTTCCGGATCATCGATCTGCGAAAAGCCATTGACCAGGATGCCCTTGAAACCGAGTTGCTTGATACAGCGCTCCAGCTCGCGGCAAGCATGGTCAGGATCCTGTAAAGCCAATGCAGCAAGGCCCTGAAACCGTTTCGGATTCTTGATTATTTCCTGGGCCATCAAATCGTTCGAACGGACCGAAATGTCCATGGCGTGCTTGCGGTCCGGAATGGCTTGAATGGCGGGCGCATTCAACGACAGGAGCATCATCTCCATACCCCAGGCGTCCATCTGGGCGATGCGCTTCTCCTGAAAATCCAGCAATCGTGCCCGCGCCTCTGGCCACAATGGACCGGGCACAAAGGGCTTTGAATCATCGAGGGTCTCTTCAAGCGCGAAATGTTCTTCGAGCCCAATTTTACCTTTCATGGCGCTTCACTCCATTTCTTAACATTTAGGCCCACTTACCCTGCGCGGGAGGAAATAGCTAATCCACTGTTAAGGTATGTAACATATTGTTGGAAAATCGAACGCATATTATGGAGGATTTATAATATGAAGCTCCCTGTTTCTCTTGCCATTCTCGGGCTGGCAGTTGTGTGCAGTGTTTGCGGCCCTGCCGCTGCAGCCGGGGATTCGCTGAAACCGTCAGACAAGGTAGCCCTGCAGGCTGCGATGTTCCAGCATATCGACTCCCAGCTTGTTAACGGCGCTTTCCTGCGGTTGAACGCAAAGGAAGGCCGCTCAGAGCCACTTGCACCCACCAAATCACATCCAATGATCCTGCGCATGGGTGAGAATTTTGTACTTTGCTCGGATTTCCGCGGAGCGGACGGCAAGGATGTGAATATCGACTTCTACATGGCGCGTGCTGGAACAAAATACGTCGTCTTCCATACCGAAGTTGGCAATCGCACACCTTTGGAACAGATGATGTCTTCCGGAAAAGCACAGCCGATCGACTAGCAGCCTGTCGGACTGGATTCAAAGACTTGGACCCGCTGCGCGTTTTTGCTGGTTCGGGCGCGTTGCAAGCGCCTGTCGGCTCCCGGAGGGCCTGGCGGGGGCCGCGTTTGGCGCCTGCCATGTCCGCATCGACCTGAATTTC
>CAMDKB010000007.1 GCA_945901195.1 Rhizobium sp. Q54 | reverse complement strand
CTTGGCATCCCTCGGCCCGGTCGGGAGATCGGCAACTGAGCTCCGCTTTCGCCATTTGGCCACGGTTTTTTGATTGATCCCGTAGCGCTTCGACAGCGCCCTCAGGCTCTCTTGACTATTTTGTATTGCTCGACGGATTGCCTCTGTCGTTGTGGCGCTGCCGTGAAGAACCTGTCCCATAGTGCTTCCTTCCATTGCATGGAAAAGATTGCACCATCAAAGTCCGGGATCAAACACCTAACTTTCGAGTATTTCGTTTAGGGCCAGGCGTTTTACGCGGGGTGAAGTGAGAGCTTCACTCCGCCGCCGCTTTCTTTATCCGGTTCCAGCGATTCTCCGGACGTTCCAGCCCGAGATTTTCACGTAACGTCGCGCCTTCATATTCCTTGCGGAAGATGCCGCGCTTCTGCAATTCGGGAATGACCATGTTGCAGAAATCGTCATGCTGGCCGGGGATATAAGGTGGCAGGACGCAGAAGCCGTCGCAGGCGTTGTTGGTGAACCATTCTTCCATCATGTCGGCGACCTTCTTCGGGCTGCCGTGAATAGACAGTTTTCCGCGTGCGCCCGCGCAGCGTTCGCCCAACTGCCGGATTGTAAGGTTCTCCCGCCGCGCCATGGACAGGATGCTCTCGTAATGGCCTTTGCTGCCGTTGGTGGGCGGCATCGGGTCAGGCAGCGGGCCATCCAGCGGATAAGGTGACAGATCGATACCCCCAAGCATGGTTGCCAGAATCTCGCGCCCGACAACGGGGTGGATGAGTGATTGCAGCAGATTGAAATCCTCTGCCGCCTTGTCATCGCTCTCCGCCACCACAACGCTGAGGCCAGGCAGAATTTTCAGATGATCAGGATTTCGATTGTAGCGCGATTGCATGCGCTGTTTCACATCATCGTAATAGAGTTTTGCCTCTGGAATATTCAGATGCGGCGAGAAAATCGCTTCGGCAAATTCCGCCGCCAGCTCGCGACCTTCATCTGATGCCCCTGCCTGCACCATGACAGGATAGCCTTGTGGCGGGCGAGGCACATTCAGGGGGCCGCGCGATTTAAAATGTTCACCCTTGTGATTGAGGTAATGCATCTTGGACGGATCGAAAAACAGTCCGGTCGCGACATTACGCTCAAACGCATCATCGTCCCAACTATCCCATAATCCTTGCACAACCTGGGCAAATTCATGGGCGCGACCGTAACGCTCTTTATGGTTCATCAGATGATCGTGGCCGAAATTCGCGGCATCACCGGGCGAAGATGTCGTGACGAGATTCCAGCCCGCACGGCCATGGCTGATATGATCCAGCGAGGCGAATTTACGCGCAAGGTTATAGGGCTCTTCGTAAGTGGTGGAGACTGTGCCGGTCAGTCCGATCCTTTTGGTCACCATCGCGAGCGCAGACAGCAGCGTCATGGGTTCGAAATGCGCAACGAATTGCACCGAGCGCGATATGGCGTCGATATGCGCTTCCCGCACCGCATTTCCGTCGGCCAGAAACACCATATCGAATTTGGCCGCTTCTGCCTTTCGGGTAATGTCGACGTAATGTTCGATGTTCACATGTGCATCAATCTGGGCGCGCGGATGGCGCCATGACGCGACGTGATGGCCCGTAGGATTGAAATAGGCAGCGAGTCTCATCTGCTTGGTCATGGCGCCCTCCTGATTTCAGATTTTATTCGCCGTCCCAGTAGGGCACAGCGTTGCCTGCGCGCGTAATGTGACGGAATGGCGCGGGTTTCCCCTCCGCATCGGTCCGGGCGTGATAAAAGCCCATCTTGCCGCTATCCGGATAATCCGCGATTTCAGGGGACATCATCGTACTGACCGCCAGGAACTTCAATACGGCTTTCGACGAATTGAAAATCTGATGAGCGGTTTCCGGCCCGCCCGGTGGGCATGCGACGAAATCGCCCTGCCGTATCGGATATTTCTCATCGCCGATGCGAACCTCGCCCGAGCCTTCAAGCACGAAAAACATCTCTTCGTTGACGCGATGGCTGTGCGCTGGAAATGCCGCTTTTCCCGGCGGCAGGGCAGTGATGTTGTAGCCCAGTTTCTGCGCACCAATCCTTGGCGCAACATAGCCAAGCTGTGCCTGGTATTTTTCCCCTGCCGTTCCCGCGCCTGGTCGTTCGGCCCCTCGTCCCCACGACGCAAACTCGATATCGTCAAGATTGATGACAGGTTTCATCGCAGGCTCCAGCTATTCAGCGGCCGAGGCGCGTGCCGCCAACGGCTCATCCGCCCGCAGATGCGGCATGATTTCGGATGCAAACAGCCGCATGCTTTTATCTGTCTGTTCGGCGGGCTGCGTGCCGATCTGCAACATCGCGATGAGATGGCCAAAGCCCATCTGTTTCTTGCGTTCCAGCAATTTCTCGCGCACCGTCTTGGCGCTGCCGAAGATCACCATGCCGATTTCTTCCAGCGTATCGATGGTTTGTTGCTGAGCACGCACGGCGAATTTCTGCTCGATCAGCATTTTCGTCGAGGCGATGGAGGAATAGCCCGGCGGCAGGCGCATTTCGAACGGGAAGCGTAGCAGCCGGTTGAAAAAAGCCTCTATATGCGGAGTCAGTTCGCGCCGCGCGATCTCGTCGGTCTCGGCGACATAAGTGGGAATCGCCCAGCCCAGTTGGGACGCATCGGCTTCATATCCTTCCTTGCGAGCGGCTTCGCGGTAGCTTTCAAAATTGCGTTGCGCAAGGTGAATTGGCGAGAACGTCTGCAGATACGTATATTTGCGCTCCTTCGCCGCGCACCATTCGATCGTCTCGCGCGAGCCTTGCGAAGGCACCCACACTGGCGGATGAGGCTGTTGCACCGGGCGTGGCCAGATGTTCACATAGTCGAAATTGTAGTGCCGGCCGTGATATTTGAAGGGTCCCTCGCGAGTCCATGCCTGCAGGATCAGATCATGTGCCTCATAATAGCGCGCATGCGACAAGGTGGGATCAATGCCCGTGGCAAAATATTCTGTGCCGATGCCGCGCACAAAGCCGGTGATAATGCGCCCGCCGGACATCTGGTCCAGCATCGCGAATTCTTCTGCAATGGCGACGGGATTGTTGACCAGCGGCAGGGCGCGGCCAAGAATGGCGATCTTCGCCCGGCTCGTCGTGCGCGTCAGCGCCGCTGCGATGAGATTGGGCGCAGGCATCAGTCCATAAGCAGTCTGGTGATGTTCGTTCACGCAGATGGAATCGAACCCGAGCTTGTCGGCAAGTTCAAGCTCGCCGATGTAGCGATTGTAAATCTCGGTTCCCTTGGAGGGATCGAACAACGAATTGGGGAGCGTCACCCAGGCAGAATTGTGCTTGGCAATCGCGTCGAGATCGACGGGGCCATAGGGCATCAGGTGAAAGAAGTGGACTTGCATGATTACACTCCCGCGCAGAAATTTGTGATGTGTGCGGCAGCCACCGCTGCCTTTTCATTGTGAATGGCGTGGCCGCATTCATCGATGGTCAGAAAGTTCAGGCCCTTGATGCCCTTCACCCACGCGTTATGGCAGGCATAGGGAACAACCTTGTCTTCGCGGCCCCAGACGAGAGTCGCCGGTTTGTCGATGCGGTGAATCCAGTAATGCAATTGGGGATTGCACAGGCGCGGTTGCCACGCGAGGCGCGCAACGGCGGTTTTGTTCTGAAGCACCACATCGAGATCCGGTGTAACCTGGAGACGCTTTTCCGCCATCTCCTGATTGAAGAATTGTGCGCGCGCCGATTCCTCTGCAGACCATACGAAGATGTCACCAAACGGTGTAGCAGGATTGGCGATGCCAGCAGGCGCCATGAGCGTGACGCTCTTCAGCCGCGAGGTATTGCGAATGGCGATTTCCGCCGTCAGCCAGCCGCCAAGCGAATGACCTGCCAGGTGAACATCCTTTAGCCCTTCGGCTTCCATGAAATCATGATAGAAAAGGGCGAGATCTCCGATGCTCATCATCCATTCGGGCAATTGAGTGCGGCCGAAGCCTGGATGTTCAGGCGCAATGACATGGTATTTCTCCGCGAGCATGTCGAGCATCAGGCTCCAGTTGGAGCCGCCCGCGCCATGGAGAAAAAGCAGAGTGGCTCCCGAGCCCGCTTCCTGCACCTTCATCTTGAACCCACGAATTTCGGCTTCACGCACGCTTGCTGCCACTGGACGTTTCCTTCGCGCTTGTTGCTGTTCGGGCCAGCATAAACACTAGGGCGGGGCGCGCAAGTTTTGCCATGCACTTGCCTCAAAGCGGCCGCTGCGCGGGTCATTCAGCCTTGATCTGCAGCCTTTTCACGGCAGAGCCTAAACGCTCATACTCATCAACCAGCACTTTCATGATCTCGGCTGGTGGCCCGACTCGCAAATCGACGCTGTCTTCCTCTGCACGGCGAAGAATCGCAGGGTCTTTGGCAGCCTTCAAGAGTTCGCCATTGAGCCGCGCGATGATCTCGGGCGGGGTGCCTTTGGGCGCCGCCATTCCGAACCAGGATTCGATGGTGACCTGACCCAATCCAATCTCCTGCAAGGTCGGCGTATCGGGCAATTGCTTGAGCCTTGCCGGCCCCGCGACTGCGAGCGGGCGTACCTTGCCCTGTGCAATCTGCGGCAGGGCCTGCACGGAAGATGTAAACGTAAAGTCGAGCAGCCCGCCAATCAGGTCTGTAAGGATTTGCCCGCCACCGCGATAGCCAACATTGATGACGGGCAGTTTTGTGGCTTCGCCAAAAAGTGCGCCCATGAGGTGTGCCGGCGAGCCAATAGCTGGCGAGCCAAATTTCAATCCATCAATTTTCGCACGGGCATTGGTGATGAACTCAGCGAACGTCTTGGCCGGATTGGCTGCATTCACCATCAAGACACCAGGAGATGCGTAGAGCATCGAGATAAATTCGAAATCTTTCACAGGATCATAGGGCACGCTCTGCATGGCGGGCAATGACGTATGGGAGCCGCTCAACACCAGCAGCAATGTGTAGCCGTCGGGCGCCGCTTGCGCGGCGGCTTGCGCGGCAATCAAACCCCCGGAGCCTGCACGATTGGAGACCAGCACGCGCTTACCCATGCTCTGGCTCATCGCCTCGGCAAACACACGCGCCATGATGTCGGGCCCGCTGCCAGCAGGTTGCCCGCAAAGAATAGTGATCGGCTTTGAAGGATAGGATTCCGCGAGGGCAGCAGTTGCCAACGCGCAAAACCCTATTGCGGCACATGTTGTTCTTAGAATTTGGGCCAGCATAGGGTTCTCCGGTGTAAACGACGCTGCCTGGAAAAAAACCTGTAGCGTTTTATCCAGGATCGAGAGCTTCATCGACGAAGCATTTCCGGTTTGTCTGCGGCGTCGGGGATTGACCCCCGCTTGTCTTCCCGGACGGCGCAGCCGATCCGGGACCGTCCTCTAATCGCAACACGCTACCCGCGGTCCCGGATAAATAGCTGTGCGATTTTCCGGGATGACGTCAGCTTCGTCAGGCTGCTTTTGCCCTGCGCCTTTCGGCCTCTAATTCGGCCAGCATCGGCAGCGAAATAACGAAGAATGTACCACCTTCGTCCGATGACATCTCTTCAACCGCTGTATCATGGGGAATATACATATAGGCCCCCTGATCCGCAGTCTTGCCACCCTGCCATGTCCTGCCCGAATACTGGACCGACCCCTCGACGAGATAACGTACTTCCGCATCGCCCTGCGTATAGCCGGGTATTTTTGCGCCCGGCAGAAGGCGAACAAGCTTCACGCCAGAGCGATATTCGCCGAATGTGCCCAGATGCTTGTGCTCGACGCCGTCGAGTTTGCGATCAGGCACCCAGCGCGCATTCTGCGGCTTCATGATGACCGGCGCATCATAGCGTGGCTTGGGAAATGTCATCTTCGTGCCGGTGATCGCCTCAAAGCACGCCGCATGAGAATCCTTGTTGACCTTCGTTCCATCGGGCAAGACTTTTGTGTAAATGCCCTTGGCAAATGTACCGCCCTCAGCTATCAGTTTTTGCCTCGCATTGTCGAGTGCATCATGGGTGAGATAGGGGATGCCGCTTGGCCCCTGGAATTGCAGGATAAGGCCAACGCATGACTCATTCTGCAATTGCGGACCATAGGCAACGCCCTCGCCGAAATAGCCGCATTCGCCTTCGCGCATTTCAAGATCATCCTGCTGGCGCACGCCCGATAGCGTGTAGCGGAACTGATCAAACGTATGCCTGTGGCGGGGCGTGCCGTAGCCCTTGGAATGCGAGATCCAGGTATAGTCCATTTGCACACCGTCAAGTCCCGTTTCCAGCGGAAACGTCTTGGCAATGATCTGGCCTTCGCGGCCGATGGATTGTTCTTCAGCGACAATATCCGCCGTTGCGACGATGATGACTTTGCGCGGCATGAATTCCTCCACTGTTGCTGGCGAACATACACGAACACACGGCGCCAATCAAAGACGCAGCGTGCCGCCATGTTCACTCCCGCTTTAGTCCAACCTTGCCGACGATGGGCGTCCAGCGCGCGATATCAGCTTCCAGCGTCTTGCGGGTTTTCTCCGGCGAGGGATCGAGCACCGGCTCAAAGCCCGCGGCAAACATGAGCTTGCCTATCTCCGGATCGTTCATCACCTTGCGCGAAGTCTCGCCGATTTTTTGCAGGATGTCTTTTGGCGTGCCGGCAGGCGCGAACAGGCCGTAAAATCCCTGCGCGATGAGATTGGGTACGCCGGCTTCAACACCCGTCGGCACATCGGGCAGATTGGGTAGACGCGATTCCCCTGTCACCGCCAACAGGCGCAATTTGCCGGCCTTGTGCAATTCGGTGATCTGTCCTGTCATGACAGCAACAACCATCGGCAATTGTCCGGCGATGAGATCGCTGAGCGCAGGCCCGCCGCCACGATAGGGAACATGCGCCATATCGCCCGCGCCCGTGAGTGTCTTGAACAATTCGCCCAGCAAATGGTTGAGCGATCCCGAGCCCGGTGTGCCGTAGGATATCTTGCCTGGATTGTTCTTTGTGTAGTCGACCAGCTCATTCAGAGTCTTGACGGGAATATTGGGATGCACACCAAAAGCTAGGTTGCTGATGACGAGCATGGCGATGTGATCGAAATCCTTTATCGGATCAAAGGGCGCGGGATGTGAAATCACGGGGGTGATGACCTGCGTGCTGATCGAGCCAATCAGCAAGGTATAACCATCCGCCTTCGCGCGCGCCGCAGTAGCTGCTCCCGTCGCGCCACCCGCGCCGCCCATGTTTTCCATGACGACAGAACCCATCAACTGCCGCATCTTTTCGCCCCAAGGCCGTGCGACAGCATCAGTCGCGCCGCCCGGCGCGAATGGCACGATAACGCGCACAGTGCGTTCGGGATAAGCGGTTTGCGCGAGGGCGCGAGGGGCAAGCAGAGCCAGAAACGCCAAGCCGATCACATAAGATTTTCTGTCGCGCATGCTCTCCCCCTCGCGGCGTTCGTCGCCTGTCCCTCTGCCGACCCTACGCCTGACGTTCGCTATCGCGCCACGCCGGTGCCGCGGTTGCGGGCGCGGCGGGATCGACCTTGTCCCAGGCCTGCGCAGCGATGCGCCAGTTGTCTTCGTCCTTCAACAGCAGCAGCATCTCGACTGTGCGGTCGACGCCCGAACCGTTCTCGATCGCTTCGCAGGACGCCACCGCAATGGCGATTGTGCCGAAAACAATGATCCGTGCGCCGACGACGCTTTCCTCGAAGCTGCGCAGGGAGGATTTTGACAGGCCTTTCATTCGCGCGACGAATTCCGGCACGCTTTGCGCTTTCACCGGCCGCGCAGAGGCGAAGAGCGACGCGCCGGGCAGGAAGTCGCCTTCATAGGCTGCCCATCCTGCTTCGCGTCTCTGATCCCAGCTCAGGTTTTTGAATTGCGCATCGATGAGCGTGCGGATGGCGGCGATATCGGTGTCTTCGCTCATCGCTCAGGCCCGTTTACGCATCAGGCTGCCGACAGTCGGCGTCGCTGTCTCGCCCAGCTTGTCGCGCAAATGCCGCAATACGGACCAGAGCACTGCCTGATTGCTGTTGACTACGGGTTTGCCGAGTGTCTTTTCGGTTGGAGCGACGGCGTCAATCTGCGTCGTCGCAGCGCAACTGAAGAAAATCGCATCGGCGTCTTTAGTGTCATGCTTGACGGCAAGATCATGCCATTCTTCCGGCGTCACGGACACGAACTTTGAAGCCGGCAGAGCCAGCGCGACATTGCCCACCGCCTTGATGCCGATCTTGTCGAGATAAAACAGGATTTCGTCATTGTTGGCATAGGGCGTGATGACGACGACCGACTTGATGCCGAAAGACTTGAACGCATCTCCCACCGCAGCGCTGGTGGAAATAGAGCGAATGCCAGCAGCTTTTTCCATGATGTCGAGAATGCGCTTTTCGCCCTCTGGTCCCTCTTTCATGGAAGAGGCAGTGCAATTGTAGACCATGAGATCCGGCGAACATTCGGCCAGCACTTGCGTGGCAAGCGTGATCTCCGGTTCGAGCTTGGCGACAGGGGCAGACCATTTGCCGGCGATGCGCGCGCGCATCATGTGGATGCCAAGTTCCGGTGGCGCATGGCGATGAAACTGTTCCTCGCAGGTGCGGTTGACTGCCGGCACAATGACGCCGACATGCGCCCTTTGCTGCGCGCCCGAAAGTGCTGATGCGCTCATATCTGTTTCTCCAATTGTGCGGATTTGTTTTTGGATACGGGAGTGTGGTCAAACAGCGCTTTGCGATGATTGGCGATGACGTGCTGGCAATGCTCCGCGCCCATCTGGATACGTCCGTGAATGGGCGCTATGGCGAGTGGAGCATTTTTTGCAAACAGCGCGTCCCAGTCGCGTTCGATCATCTCCATATCAGCAAGGGCAAGCCAGTCGAATTTTTGCAACAAGGAATTGCGAATGAAATCGGGCTGCGCCAGCCAGTTGCTGTCGCGCCGCAGGACGGATTCGCCGGGACTGTCGAGCATGTCGGTATTGAAAGAATCGGTTGTAAATAAAGTCCTGCTGTTTTTCTCCCACAGCCAGCTCGTGCCCAGCATACGTAAAGGCGCCTGATAAATATTGATATTTGGAAAGCCGAAATCGGCAAGCGTGTCGCCCATCTGCATATGCCGCACAGGCGCCGTCGTTGCGCGAAATCCGGACACATGAAACAGCGCCGCCTGCGGCACGACATTCGCTGTAACAACTTTTGCATCGGGAAATGCATCAAGAATGCGCCCATGATTGCCCAGGCACTCAAGCTCAATGCGCGTGGCGTAAAGATGCAATTGCCGCGAGCCAATCAATTCGCGGAGCGACGACAGAATGGATTCGCCATGCAATGCAATGCCTGAATCAATGAGGATGGCTCTCTCATCATCCATGATCAGATATTCGTTATAGGGTTCATACCCGCGTGTGCCCGGAATGTGCCAGGTGATGCGATCGTCGATTTCGACCACATCGGTCAGAACATAGATATGTTCCGCAAGTTTCTCGATATGGCTCATGCCGCAAGGCCTTTCGCGCGTTTGAGGCCCGCCTCGAAGACATCAGTGAGCTCAGCTGGATTGGTGATGACGCCGCCATGCGAGGGGCCGATCAGCTTGACCGGATTGGTCTTCAGGAACGCGCGCAATTCGTTGATCAGGGGCGTGGCGTCCACATAACGCGCCCAGTTCAACGCGCGGCTGATGACGACACTGGTGTCTTCGGGGCGGATGGGCGAAGGCAGTTCTTCCGACGTCATGCCGCACTGCCCGGTTTCATGATCGTGCGTGTAGGGAAAGGAATCGGCAACGCAAAGAAATTGCAGATCAGGATCGTAGCCCCAGAGCGAATTGGGCAGGTCATGAATGACAGCCTTTTTCAGAACCAGCCTGCGGCCGCCCAGATCCAGGCTTTCCTCCACTTTCATAGGCTGAAAGTGCTTGCTGAGATGCGGCATGAACAGGTGATAGTTCCGCAAATCGCCTATGATTTTCACATCCGGATATTCCGCGCAGAGAGGCTCCAGGTTGCCCATATGCGGCGATTCCGGATGGGTCGGAAAAATATAATCGAGTTTTCGCTCGTTGAGCACTTTGGCCAGACCCGCCTTGAGTTCAGGCCATCCCATGGGCATGACTGTGTCGATCAGCACTGTCTTTTGTGCGCCAATCATCAGGTAGGCGTTGTTGTGATTATGCAGATATTTCTCGCCGTCGCGCACGACCAGACACCAGCCAAACCACCATGTGTCAGGCGCAATCAAACGCGGTAGGCCCGTGGTGGCGTTTTGTGAAATGATCCAGGGTGCGCTCATGTTGCCTGTTTCCTTATGGTCCGTATTGCAAAGCGATAGTCCGTGCCGGTCGCTTCACAATCTTGAGGGCCGCCAGTATGGAGCTTACTCCGCCTTGATATTGGCCGCCCGCGCCACTTCGCCCCAGCGTTTGACCTCGCTTGCGATAAAAGCATGGAATTCTGCTGGTGTTCCAGGCTTGGCGATGGCGCCAAATTTAGCCACCGATTCCAGTAATTCCTTGTCGCGCAACCCATCGTTGATGAGGCTGTTCAGGCGAATGACAATATCGCGTGGCGTGCCGGCGGGCGCTGCAACGCCAGTGATGATCGCCACAGTGATATCCGCGCCCGCCTCCTTCAATGTTGGCACCTGCGGCGCCTGATCCAGACGCGCATCACCTGTAACGGCAAGGCCCGTGAGCTTCTTGTCGTCAACGAGCGGGATCAACGAAAGCGGATTTTCGAACAGCACCTGTATATGTCCGCCCGTGACGTCCTGAACAGATTGCGCCCCGCCCTTATAGGGCACATGCGTCATCGGCATGCCTGTGCTCAGCTTGAACATCTCGCCTAGCACATGTTGCGGCGTTCCTATGCCCGAAGAACCGTAATTGAGTTTTCCGGGATTGGCCTTGCCCCATGCCACCAGTTCCGCGACGGTTTTCACTGGCACTGAGGGATGGCTTACCAGCATGAGCGCACTGTCGAAGGCGCGTGCAACCAGTTCATAATCTTTTAGCGGATCATAACCGACATTGGCGTTGATGGCGGGGTTGATGGCGTAAACGCTGGTTGTCCCGAACAGCAGTGTGTAGCCGTCTGGCTCGGCGCGGGCGACACGGCGGGCGCCCACGACGCCGCTTGCTCCAACCGTGTTTTCAACAATGAACTGCTGATTGGTTTTCGTGCTCAGGTAGTCGGCAAGCCGGCGTGCTGTAACATCAATGGCGCCACCCGCAACGAAAGGCACGACGAGGCGCACCGCGCGCGCAGGATAGGCGGAATTTGCAGGATTGGTTTGAGCCTGCGCGCCTGTGCTGCATGCCACACCCGCGAGCACGAGGCCGGCGAAAATCTTGCGTATGAACGCCATTGAATGTTCCTCCCGGTTTATTCCACCTGAACGCCGGCCGCCGCCACCAGCGGCGCCCATTTGGCTTTCTGGCTTTCCATATAGGGTATCATTTCTGCAGGCGTCATGCCCGAGGTTTCCGCGCCTGTAGCGGACAATTTCGCCATCACCTGTGGATCGCGCATGCCCTCGCGCAATGCTTTCGCATAGAGATTGATGATGGCATCGGGCGTGCCACGCGGCGCCACCATTCCAAACCACGAGACAGCATCGGCGCCCTCAATGCCTTCTTCCTTGAACGTAGGCACACCTGGCAGCATTGGCGAACGCGTTGCGCTGGCGACCGCGAGCGCACGCAACGTGCCTGCCTGAACATGCGAGAGAAACGTCGGTATTTGCTCGAACACGAATTGCACCTGGCCGGACAGCAGGTCCGTCACAACAGCGGCTGAACCTCGATAGGGCACATGCGTGAATACGACATCAAAGCGACTCGAAATCAGAGCGCCGTATATGTGCATGGGCGTGCCGACGCCGCCAGAACCGAAATTGTATTTGTTGGGTTGCGATTTCAAAAGTGCAACAAATTCTTTCAGGCTCTTGGCAGGCACAGACGGGTTGATGACAAGAACATTGGGCGATGTCGCCAGCACCGCAATGGGCGAGAAATCCTTGATCGGATCATAGGGTGCAACTTTATAAAGATGTGGTCCTATCGAAAAGATAGAGGCATTGGCGGCCAGCAATGTGCAGCCATCAGGCGGCGAAGAGCGCACTGCGGTGATGGACGATACGGCTGCACGTCCACCGGCCCGGTTCTCGACGAACGTATTCCGGTTGAGCGAACTCTTCAGTTTATCAGCGCCGAGCCGCGCGATCAGGTCCGGCGTGCCGCCAGCAGGCCCGCTGACGACAATCTTGATCGTGCAATCAGGGGCATCCTGCCCGAAGGCCGGCATGCACAGCCAACCGAATGTGAATGCCAGAAACGCTCCCCGCATAATGCTCATTGCGTACTCCCGCTGTTCATCTTTCCGATGATTTGAGACAGAGCCTGTCAGGCTTTGGAATTGTTCTTCTGGCGCAGGTTTGCACGCACGGATTTTGCGGGCAAGTGTTCGGGTCAAATCTTCCGGTCAAGTCTTCGAGTTCAGTCTGTGCTCTTGTCCATTACGGCCAGAACATCGCACTGGATGAGTTTGCCGCGATCCAGCACCGCATGCAAAGTCTGCCGCACAGGCCGGGTGGCAGCGTCAGGGAACATTTTTGTCCATTCGGCATTCACAGCCTTCCGGTCGCTTACGTCCGACATCTGAACATTCAATTTCAGAATGTTGTCTGTACTACCGCCCGCTGACTTCATGATTTCAGCCACGCGGTGAAACATGAGCCCGGCCTGTTCTTCCAGCGTCCCGGGCTGGTCTGGTTTTGCCGGGTCGATGCCATTCACGATGCCGGTCACGAGAATATTGCCGAGTTGTGCGGCGGCGGGAATGGGATTGGAGTGACTGAAAGCATCTGAATATATGGCTTTGCGGCGCGGCATGGTTTCCCCCTTGTTTTGAGAGGCGATCTGAAGCCGTTTCCCGCGCGCCGTCAAGGCATCGCCGCATGTGCAAAAACATACATCCGGCCAGACGTCCTCATGCGATAGACCCCATCAGGTTTGAGACCGCGTCATCGCGCGCAATACACAGGGGCTAGATATGAACCGCCGCACTTTTCTCCGTTCACTGAGCGCAACAGCCGCAACCGTTGCGCTGATCCCTGCAGGGATCGAACAGGCCGCAGCGGCCGTCAATCATGCCGCGCCGGTTGCGCCCGCGTCGAAGGGTCTTGGCCGTGCGCTCAAGGCGCCGGAAATTGTGCCGTTTCCCGCCAATTATACCGAGGGCATGATTGTCATTTTGCTCAGCCGCAAGAAGCTTTATCTGACCATCGGTGAAGGCCGTGCTATCGCCTATCCCGTGGCTGTCGGGCGTAGCGGCAAGGCCTGGACCGGTATGGCGCGGATCGCGGGCAAGCAGGCCAATCCGGACTGGATCCCGCCTTCCGAAGTGAAACACGACAACCCCAATCTGCCCGACATCATTCCCGGTGGCGCACCGAACAATCCCATGGGCCCGCGCGCACTGGTGCTGGATCGCTCCGAGATCGCCATTCACGGCACCACAGCCTCCATGCGCAAATCGATTGGCACTGCAGCAAGCTATGGCTGTATCCGGATGTATAACGAGGACGTGGTCGATCTGTTTGATCGCGTGCGCGTAGGCACGCCGGTTGTGGCTATTGGCTAGCGAGTGAGCATTATTGGGGCTCGATGCCGGCCTTCTTCCCGGTCTCGACTGCGATGCGAATTTCGTTTTTCAGAAACGCGCTGAGCTCCGCCGGCTTTGAGCCTTTCGGTTCCAGCCCCATGGAATGCAGCCGCTCTACAACGTCCCGCTGTTTCAGAAAGGTAGCGATTTCCGCTGACAATTTGTCCTTGATTTCTGTTGGCGTTCCTGCGGGCGCAAATACGCCGAACCAGACCATCTGATTAAAGGCCGGCAGTCCGGCTTCAGTTGACGTGGGAATATCAGGCATGCTGGCCGATCTCCGCGGTCCCGAAACAGCCAGTGCGCGAACGGCGCTTTTTGCTGCAGGCTCTTTCAGGGTGACGGATGTGGCGATGACAAGTTGCACTTCATTGGCGGCGAGAGCCTGAATGGTGAGCGCCTCGCCTTTATATCCAACGTGGGTGAGGTCGATGCCGGCGAGCGATTTGAAATATTCTGTCGAAAGCCGGGCGCCTGCAGCGTAGGAGCCGTAATTGAGTTTTCCTGGACTGGCTTTCGCCAGTGCGATGAATTCCTGCAAGGTCTTGACAGGCAGAGACGGATTTATCGCAATGATGAAGTCCGTTTCAACAAGCTGACTTACACCGTCGAGGTCTTTCTCAGGGTCGATCGGCATGTCCTTGACTGTTGCCGCAGCGGTCGCAAGGGATGGAGAAGCGATCAACAGCGTGTAGCCGTCCGGCTTTGAGCGCGCGACAGCCGTCGGGCCAATCAAGCCGTTGCCACCGGCCCGGCTTTCGACGACGACCGTCTGCTTCCATTCATTCGTCAGATGGGTCGCCAGCAATCGCCCCGCAAGATCAGTGGCGCCGCCAGGCGGAAATGGATTTATGAGTTTGATCGGCCCGGTCGGATAGTCCGCCGCGCCAGCCGTGGCGGAATATAACGCTGCAAACAGGGCTGCAGCGCAAGCAGACAGGCGCCAGTGACTCGCGACCATTGTATTCCCTCCCGATTTATTATTGTGGTTCGATGCCCGCTCGCTTGGCAGTTTCAATCGCGCGCTTGATATCTTGCGAAAGATAACGCGACATCGCCTCTGGCGTCGAGGCGCGTGGCGTTAATCCGGCGCCCTCCATCTTGGCGATGATATCTGGCTGTCTGACAAATTTAGCAACCTCGGCGGCAATCTTGTTCTTGATCGCTGGCGGGGTGCCCGCAGGCGCAAAGAGGCCGAACCAGACAGTGGTATCGAAGCCCGGCAAACCGGCTTCTTCTGCAGTTGGCACATCGGGAAAAATCTTTGAGCGGGTATCGCCTGTCACGGCGAGGATGCGCACTTCGCCCCGTGCAGCAGGCTCTTTCAATGTGACAGTCGTGGCAAGGCCGACCTGCACTTCGCCGGAGGCGACAGCCGCCACCATTAACGCTTCGCCCTTGTAACCGACATGGGTTATTTCGACGCCCGCGATGCTGTTGAAATACTCTGACGTGAGCCGGGACCCGACAGCGAAGGAGCCGTAGTTCAATTTGCCCGGATTGGCCTTGGCATAGGCAATCAGTTCTTTAAGCGTTTTGACGGGCAGTTTTGAATTCACCGCGACAACATATTCGGTGTGAATAAGCTGGCTCACGCCTTCAAGTTCTTTTTCCGGATCAATCGGCATGTCTTTCATTGACGTGACGGCTGTCGCGATGGAAGGCGCTGCCAGTAATATCGTATAGCCATCAGGCTTCGAGCGCGCGGCAAACGTGGGGCCAAGCATGCCATTGCCGCCCGGCTTGTTGTCGACGACTACAGTTTGCTTCCATTGATCGCCGAGATAGGCGGCCAGCAAGCGGCCCACCAGATCCGTACTGCCACCGGGGGGAAACGGAATGACGAGCCGTATCGAGGATGTTGGATAATCCTGTGCGCGGGCAGGCGAGGCGGAAACGACCGCAGCAGCCAATAACGCAGCCGCAGCTGCCTGAAATGCTATTCTCATGGTTGGCTCCCTCTTCATTGCGGTTCGATGCCTGCGAATTTCGCGACATCGACCCATATCTGCGCATCCTTCACAAGGAACTTCTGGAACTCGTCCGGGCTGGAAGCCTTGCCCGTCAAGCCGAAACCATCGAGTTTTTCGATTACATCAGGACGGCGAACAAATAGCGCAATTTCGGCCGCTATCTGCCGCTTGATTTCTGCAGGTGTTCCGGCTGGGGCATGTACGCCGAACCATAACGCGGGATCGAAGCCTTTGATCCCTTGTTCTTGCGCTGTTGGCACATCGGGCATCGAGAGAACGCGTCCATCGCCCGATACGGCGATAATCTTGATTGCGCCCTGCGCGGCCCTTTCCTTCATCGTCACGGCAGTTCCAACCACCATATGCACTTCGCCCGCCGCCAGCGCGGCTACGGCAAAAGACTCGCCCTTGTAGGAGACATGGGTCATTTTCAGCTGCGACAATTGATTGTAGTATTCTGCAATCAGGCGATTGCCAGCGGCATAGGTGCCGAAATTGAGCTTGCCCGCATTGGCTTTCACATAGGCGTTGAATTCTACGGCGTTCTTCACCGGCAATTGGCCATTGACGGCGACAACAAAAACGCTCTCGACAACTTGCGAGACGCCTTCAAGGTCCTTCACCGGGTCAATTGTCGCGTCCTTGATGAGCGCGCGCACTGTCGTCACCGAGGGGACGCCGAAAAGCAAGGTGTAACCGTCATTTTTTGCGCGAGAAACAGCCGTCATGCCGATCAGCGCATTGGCGCCTACGCGATTTTCGACAATCACCGTCTGCTTCCACTGATTGCCAAGAAAGGTCGCAAGCAGTCGTGCTGTGAGATCCGAACTTCCGCCCGGGGGCAATGGAACGATGATGCGAACAGGGCCCGTCGGGTAATCGGCGGCTTTGGCTGCATGTGCGAACAGCGCCATGACGCCAAGCGCAAAAGCACTTGCCACCAATCGAATCGTGCGCGCCCCATCCCTCATCATCTTTCCTCCCGGTTTTCGCGAAGGTGACACAAGACAGGCCCGCCGCCAAGGTGCGCACCGGGCCCGCTGGTGGGAGAGGTCAGCCTATAGCCTTGGCTGTTCGGCGATAGATGGGGAGTGTTTTGAACATGCTGTCGGCCTCGATCAAGCCCTCGGCCACGGCCTTTGCAACCAGCGGCTCGCTCTTCTTCCAGCCATCCGAGCCGTTATAGAACACGACCAGCCCGCCATTGCGTGTCTGCTTGCAGAGCCGCCGCAATACCTCCCAATCAGTGTGGCCGGCATAGGAATCCTGCTGATCGGAGCGGAATTCGCATAAGTGGAAGACACTCGTCACATCGAACACCGGCATCAGCCGGCCCTCGAACGTGTAGATATCGCTGAAATAGCAGATGTAGTGATGGGCAAGTTGCGGCTGGTCGATAATCAGCTTTTCGTATTCTTTTTCTTCCTGCGGCGCAGCGGTTATGGAAATGACCACGTTGCCTTTGCCCGCTTTCATGCAGTCTACGCCGACCAGATGATGCCCGCCGGAGCCGAAATGATAGATCACCGAGTTGGCGATATTGCGATCCGCGATCATTTCCACGAAATGCAGGTCGCACGGACAAAGTCCGAGTTCGAGCCCCCAATTGGCATCCCAGATATTTAACATCCTCTGTCTCCCTCTCCCATCATTGCACTGCCTGTGGCAGGGCGTTTTCTGCAAACACTTGCACACCGGCTGTCGGTGTCAAACCATCAAGCTGTTCCATCGCTTCGGCAAGCTCGACCACCCGGCGTGCGGATGCGGCCCATTGCGCAACAATACGGAAATTATCGACCAGCCAGGAAATAGCCGCCTGCGCAGGGCCAAACGCGGCCGCCACGCGTGCAACGTCCCCGAGCGACATATCACCGGCCAGATACTTCGGCGCGGCAAGCAGCAGCGGGACAGTTGCGATCATCAGCCCGTTTGAATTGGTGATCCACGTGATGTGGCCATGAGTGCGGATAGCGCTCAGCCAACGCTGCACAATCTTTCCGTAAGCGTCTGTGGATTTGGCGTGCTCTTCCTCTGCGCGCCGTGTTGCGGCGATGTCCTCGGCGCGGTCGCGCAGAAGGGTCAGGGTTGAACGAAAGGCCGCTTCCGCTTCGTTGCGGGCGGCGATTTTCCAGATCAGCGATCGCCCGATGATCGTGATCAGCCCCGACGTAAAGATGCCATAGGCCAGCGCCGCCAGCACGAAGTAGGCGGGGAGGTTGATTACGAGCCCTCCCAGCGACACTCGAAATCCGCCGCCGACATGCCACAGGATACTGAAGAAGGCGACCGCCGATAGCAGCGCAGTCAGCAAGCCGATCACCAGATCGGTGAGATGTTCGACCGTCATTCGGACGTCATCGGCGATGCGATATTCCGGGTTGGCTGGTTCGTGGCCAGAGCTTTTGAGTCGCTGGAAGCGGAGCGAACCCATCCAGCGGGCGAGCAATTTGCGTGTGATCCATTCGCGCCAGCGCACCTGCAACGTTTCGCGCGACAAGACGATGCAGACACCGACGCCTGCCGTCATGAACACGAGCAGTGGCAGGAACGCGACCGCCCCCCAGAGCGTCGCACCGTCCCGCTTTTCAAGGGCGTCGAAGAACCAGCCTTGCCAGCGGTTCGCCAGCACATTGACGCCCATCATCACGCACAGCGATGCGGCAAGCGCAAAGGTCAAAAACCAGGCCTGCGCGCGCGTTTGGCCACCCCACCAGCCCCGTGTGAGGGCGTGGAAGGCGCGGGCAATGCGGCGCACCTCTGGCAGTGCGCCTTTGTGTTCGTGCCCGATTTCCTCGCCGTTCATTTAATTTCCAAATATGGGCCTACCCCAGGCTCATGGCATACACGGCGTGCCGTGCAAGCTGGATCATGAGCTCAAGCAGTCATAAAAACATGGCAGTGGCGCAATTGCGAGGAAATTGTGCCCGGTCCGGGGCGGGGTGAATACACTCTTGGTTAATGCCGTGCAGAATGCCACCTGCGCGGCAGTCTGAATTTGCGTCTGGCATCCGCAAAATGAACCGGGAACCGATTGACGCACACGTAAATCGGGGCTTAACCTGCCGGCAAGTAATGTCTGAACCTTGTGCGCCAGCGCGAATTTCCGGGAGAACGCCATGTTGACCGCAGCCGAAAATCATCTGCTTACCCGTGTTGGACCGCAAGCGCCCCTTGGACGGATGATGCGCCGTTACTGGCAGCCCGTATGCACCTCGGCGCAAATGCCCAAGAACGACAGCGATCCCGTCCGCGTTCGCATTTTTGGCGAAAATTTTGTGGCGTTTCGCGATACGGAAGGCAAAGTCGGTGTCCTCGAAGAATTTTGTATGCACCGCAGGGCTTCGCTCGCCATCGGCCGCGTGGAAGAAGGCGGCATCCGCTGTCTCTATCACGGTTGGAAATTCGGGGTGGATGGCACGATACAGGAAACGCCCAATCATTGCGATGATCGCTTCAAGGCCCGCCTGAAAGCCCCGGCATTTCCGGTGCGCGAGGCCGGTGGCCTCGTCTGGGCCTATTTCGGCCCGAAGGACAAGGAGCCCCCGTTCCAGCATTATGAGTTCTTCGATGGTCCGGAGGAAAACCGCTGCGTTTTCCGCATCAACATTCCCTGCAATTTCCTGCAGCTCTGGGAAGGTGGAACGGATTCGTCCCACGTTGGCATTCTCCATTGCAATCTTGCCAATCCCGAATGGAAGAACAAGGCCTCCTTCGTGCCTGATATGGAGGACTACACGTCCGTCGCGCTGGCCAATGGCGACAACGCGCCGTCGCTCGACATTGAGAACACGCCTTACGGCTATCAATATGCCGCCAAGCGCAAGGGCCCCACGCTGCCAGATGGCCGCGAGACCTGGTCGGTGCGCGTGACGCCGGTCATTTTCCCCACTTGCCGCATCATTCCCCTGCGCGAATATCAGTTCTTCGTGTTTGAAGTTCCGCAGGATGATCACAAGACTTCAACCTATCTGGTCGCGCACGGCCCCAAGCCGTTTGATCGTACGAAGATGCGCAATGTTCTTGGCCTCAACGACGAGCGGCTCTGGAAAGAAGGCGACTTTGAATACCGCGCCACTGTCGAAAACAACTTTTTCCAGGAGCGCAATCGTATCGAGGAAACCTGGTCGGGTCTTGCAGGTCTGATTCCCGAGGATTCCAGCATCTCGGCGTCTATGGGCGCGATTGTTGAACGCGACAAGGAAGTGCTCGTGGCGGCGGATGCGGCTGTTGTGCGCCTGCGCGAACGCCTTCTGGAAAGTATCCGGCGCCACGAAAATGGCGAGGAGCCTTACGGCCTTGGTCTTTCCGATTATTCGAAGGTTCGCAGCCTTGCCGATACGGATGTGCCATTGGACGAGCGCTGGCAGGATCTGCTGCCGGGCAATATGGGCCCCGTACGCACAAAACCAATTCCGGCGTAAGTGCGAATGCGCACAGTTTGGTAATGTCGAACCGGTAATCGATGGGGCTCAAACATAAGGAGGCTTTCATGAAATTTTCCGCTGCTCTATTGGCAGGCTTTGGGCTGTGCCTCGTTTTGGTCCCTCACACAGCAAATGCGCAGGTTCCTCGCGGCGCCTGCATGATATCCGATCCCACCGGCACCCCGCTGAACGTGCGTGCGGGTCCCAACGGCGCCGTTGTCGGCCGGCTTTTCAATGGCGATGTTGTCGTGATGACTGGCGCCATCGCCCAGGATCGCGGCAGGCCGTGGGCGCAGATATCCACGCCAAATTCAGGCGTTCGGGGCTGGGTGTTCCGCGAGTTTATTTCTTGCCGGAATTAAGGGCATCGTCTCATTGAAGGGCGTGATGATGCAACGTCCGACCTGCCTTGCAACCTGCGCAACAGCGCTGCTGCTTCTGTCGTTTGGTGCTGCGCAAGCGCGCGAGGCGCGTTGCAGCATCACGGAAGGCCGGCGGGTCACATACAGCGGCCCATGTGATTTTTCTGCCGACGGGCGAGGCGGCTCATTCAGCCTCGCTTCGCGCCGGCCGCAAGGTTCTCTCTTGAAGGAAATCTCGGTTCTGTCCGTCAGCATGATCGCGCCCGGTGTTGCAGATGTGCGCGGTCTCACCAGCGCTGGCATCAATTCACGCTGGGGCGAAGCGCGCCGCTCACAGCGCGATCCTGCCTGCTGGGTGGGCAGCGATTTTCAGGTATGTGTCTGGTAATCGTGAGGTTTGCGTTGAACGCAAATTGACGGAGCCGGCCGCATGCGTTTAGCCTGCGGGAGATGGTACACTCTTGCCAGCGAGGCCTGCGATGTTCACCGAAAAGGATAATGAAACCTTGACCCGTGTGGGTCCCGGTACGCCCATGGGCCGCATGATGCGCCGTTACTGGCAGCCGGTTTGCACATCTTCGCAATTGCCGAAACCGGATGGCGACCCGCTTCGGTTGCGTATGTTCGGCGAAGATTTCGTTGCCTTCCGCGATTCCAGCGGAAAAGTCGGCATTCTCGATGAAATGTGCATGCACCGGCGCGCGTCCCTGGCTCTCGGGCGGGTCGAAGACAACGGTATCCGCTGCCTTTACCATGGCTGGAAATTTGGCGCGGATGGCACAATTCAGGAAACTCCAAACCATTGCGACGAACGCTTCCGGGCGCGGCTGAAGGCGCCTGCCTATCCGGTGCGCGAAGCGGGCGGGCTGGTGTGGGCCTATTTTGGCCCCAAGGACAAAGAGCCCGTCTTCCAGCATTACGAATTCTTCGATGGGCCTGACGAGCATCGCGACGTGATCCGCGTCAACACGGCAGCAAATTATCTGCAATTGTGGGAAGGCGGTTGTGATTCCTCCCATGTCGGAATTCTCCATTCCAACCGCGCCAATCCCTCCTGGAAGGACAATCTGTTTCAGGCGGTCACGGACGAAGATTACAATCCCGGCGCCTTGACGGTCGGCGATAATGCGCCCGTTCTGGAAGTCGAAAACACAGACTATGGTTATCATTACGTGGCCAAACGTCAGGCTGGTTCTGACGAAGATGGCGCCCAGCGTTATTCGGTGCGTGTGACGCCCGTTATCTTTCCAACAGGGCGCATCATTCCCGCGCCGGCGTTCCAGTTCTTTGTTTTTGAGGTCCCGCAGGATGATTACAAGACCTCGACCTATCTTGTGACGCATGGTCCGAAGCCCGTGAATCGCGAGGATATTAAGCGTATTCTTGGCCTCGACGATGAACGCTTCTGGCGGGAAGAGGACTGCGAATTTCGCGCAAGCTGGGACGACAACAAGTTGAACCAGAACCGCGCCAACATGCACGAGGACTGGAGCGGATATTCCGGCATCGAGCAGGAAGATGCAATCATCGCGATTTCCATGGGCCCTATCGTCGAACGCCACAAGGAATTGCTTGTCGCCGCTGACATGGCCATCGTGCGCCTGCGCGAGCGTCTGCTCGAAGGCGTTCGCAGCAACGAAGCGGGCGGTGATCCGCCCGGTCTTGCCATCGCCGATCTGCGCCCGGTCCGGTCGCTCGTCGATACGGTGATCGGTCACAACGAACGCTGGCAGGATCACGTGCCCGGCAATATGGGCAAGAGCAACAGGCAGATGGAGCCTGCCGGCTAAGGACCGGGTGGCGCGCAGTGCGGAAACCATGATGGCCAAAGTTGTCTTCACCGCGAATATTCAGCGTCACGTCCAATGTCCCGCCACTAATGCGGAGGGAGAAGACGTGCGCGCGGTGCTGGACAACGTGTTTCGCGAAAACCCCAATGCCCGCGGCTATATTCTCGATGATCAGGCGGCGCTGAGAAAGCATGTCGCAGTCTTTATAGATCGCGTGATGATCCGCGACCGCATCAAGTTGAGCGATCCTGTATCTGGGACCGCCACAGTTTATGTCATGCAGGCGCTTTCCGGAGGATAGGCTTTGAGTGATCAAATTCTGGTCTCAACCCGCAAGGGATTTTTTACCGTCGCGCGCGGCGCTTCAGGCTGGTCGATTACATCCGCGGACTTTCTTGGCGACAATGTTTCGCTTGCGATGGCGGACAAGCGCAGCGGCGCGATCTATGCAGCGCTGGATCACGGCCATTTCGGCGTGAAGATGCACCGCCGCGAGGGCAATGCATGGACGGAGATTGCTTCGCCCTCCTATCCAGTCAAGCCCGAAGGCCTGGACGAAAAAGACATGTGGGGGCGGCCCATTCCATGGTCCACGATCAGAATTTGGGCGCTGGCCTGCGGTGGTGAAGATCAGCCTGGCGTCATCTGGTGCGGCACGATTCCAGGCGGTCTTTTCCGGTCTGGCAATCACGGTGAAAGCTGGGAAATTTGCGATACGCTATGGCGTCATCCCAAGCGGCCGAATGGATGGGTGGCGGCGCTGATATGCCCGGCCTGCACTCAATCTGCATCGACCCGCGCAACAGCAATCAGTTCTGCGTTGGTGTTTCGACGGGCGGTCTCTGGATTACATCAGACCGGGGCGCAAGCTGGCCGCAGCGCGGCGAAGGCATGCGTGCCGAACATGTGCCGCCTGACATGACCCATGATCCCATCGCGCAAGACGTGCACTGCCTCGTGCAATGCGCAACGCAGCCGCAGCGCATGTGGGTGCAACACCACAACGGTATATTTGTATCCTCCGACGAAGGACGCAATTTTACCGAAATTCAAAACGTCACACCTTCGGCGTTCGGTTTCCCCGTGGCCGTGCATCCGCGCGAGCCTGACACGGCTTGGTTCGTGCCGGAAATCAAGGACGAACGGCGCATTCCCGTGGGCGGGAAGCTCGCCGTCACCCGCACACGCGACGGTGGAAAGACGTTCGACATTCTGACGAATGGCCTGCCGCAGCATCACGCCTACGATGTCGTCTACGGCCATGCGCTCGATCTGAATGAAACCGGCAATCGCCTCGTCATGGGTTCGACCACGGGCGGCCTCTGGATCAGCGAAAACCAGGGCGACAGCTGGAGTGAAATCACCCACACACTGCAGCCGGTTTATGCCACGCGGTTTGTATAAAAGCTGCGTTGCCGCCTACTTCACCATCACCGCATTGATGATCGCCGTGCGTCCGGCCCTGTTCTCGGCCAGCGCGTTTTCGAGCGCTTTTTTGAGTTCGTCCGGCGTCTCGGCCTTGAAGCCTTTCAAGCCATAATGCACGCCCAGTTCATGATATTCCGGGCCCGCGATGTTGACGCCATAGTGGAACTTGGTCGTGTCCGACACGCCGCCTTCGTAATAGATCACATGGCCCTTGCGCATCGCTTCATATTTGGCGTTGTTGCAGACGACAATCGTGATCGGAATTTCATAGGTCTTGGACGCGCCCAGCGCCTGGATGATGGGATTATAGAGGAATGATCCATCCCCGACGAAGAACACGACGGGCCGGTCCTTCGCAGCCAGCTTGACGCCAAGCGCCGCTGCGATGCCCTGACCCAGCGCGCCACCGGTAACACGGAAAAAGCTCTGCTCCGCATCCAGATTGAGATGCGGGCGCATGACCGGCATGTGCGTGATCGTCTCGTCAGTCACGATGGTGTTCTTCGGCAGCACTTGCGCCGCGATGGCAGCGACAGAGACGGCGTCGAGTTTGCCAGTCGCGACAGCAGCTTTTTCCTTGGCGGCGAGATCCGCCAGATAAGCGTCGTGGACAGCCGTCCAGCGCTTGCGGCGCTCCTCGATGATCGTCTTGTCAGCGCCGACTTTGGCAGCGGCAGTCAGCGCGCGCAACGCATGGGCCGTATCGCCTTCCAGATAGACGTCTGCCGAAAGCACCTGATAGGCAAATTGCATCTTCACCGGATTTTCGCAGATGGCGACAATTTTGCCGGTGCCGTAGCGCTTGGAAGGCGGGTTCCACGGCGTGCGTCCGCTGACCAGCAGGATGAGATCTGAATTATTCAGATGATCGAAGTTGGTGTAGCCCAGCCACATCGGATGGTTTTTCGGGAAGTTCGTATAGACGCTGGCGCGGCCGTTGATGACGGGCGCAGCAAATGTTTCGGCCAGTTCGACCAGCGCACGCATGGCCTCGGGATCGCGGCCCGCTGTCTCAACGACGATGACCGGGTTCTTTGAAGCTTTTAGCAACGCTGCGATTTCTGCAACGTCTTGCGCCAGCGGTTGCGTCTTGGGCGCTGGCGGCACCATGCGCAGATCGTCGGGCTTCTTCCACTCGTGCAACATAGCTTCAAGCGAGATGTTGAGATAGACGGGGCCTTGCGGCACGCGCTGGGCCATTTCACCGGCGCGGGTGATGCTATTGTAGAGCGTCGGTGCGGATGTCACCTGTGTCGACCATTTCACAATCGGCGCGACATATTTGTCCGCGCCGCCGACGCTGACGCCGCCATACCATTGCGGCTCAACAGAGACAGTGGGGTCTTCGCCAAAGCTGGTGGATTCGCCAGACATCACCACCATCGGGATTTCCTGCTGTGTAGCCGAAAGCATCGCCATCGAGCCATGCATCAGGCCAACACCAGCGTGGATCAGCACGGCCTGCGCCTTGCCGGTATAAGCTGTGTAGCCCAGCGCCATATCGACCGCGACCGTCTCATGCCAGCAATCGATAAAGGTGGGGCCGGCATTCTTCTCGACAGTCTGGCGCGCCATCGCTTCCCATACAGGGCTCCATTCGGAACCGGGTGAGGACATGATGTAGTCCACGCCCATGTTGCGAAAAGCCTCGACAATTGCTTCGCCGCCATCATGAAAATTGCGCGCCATATTTTCCTCCTGAATGGTGCCTGATCGGGCTTGTTTTCGGCTGCCACATTACACGACCTGTTGTGGTGCGCCAGTGCAGATTGCTCGCACCGTCTTGCGGGCGACGGGGACCCTGTGTCACAAAGCCGGATAAATCCGGGGAGCGAAATGAACATATTGATCATTGGCGGTGGCATTGGCGGCTTGACGCTCGCGCTCAAACTGCATGCGTCCGGAATGGAATGCAGCATCAGGATTTGCGAAGCGGTTGCTGGAGCCAAGCCACTGGGCGTAGGCATTAACATGTTGCCCCATGCCATGCGCGAACTCTGCGGGCTTGGGCTGGAGCCAGCGTTACGCGCCGTGGGCGTTGAGGCGAAGGAGTTTGCCTATTTCACCCATCATGGACAGTTCATTCTCAGCGAGCCCTGCGGTAAAAGTGCGGGCTACGACTTCCCCCATTTCTCCATCCATCGGGCCGATCTGCACAAGGTCCTGTTCGATGCGGCCGTTGAGCGCCTCGGCGCAGGCGTGATCAGTATGGGCCACCGCTGCAAGGGTTTTGAACAGGATGCGAACGGCGTCACCGCACATTTCGCCGATGCCAGCGGCAAGCCCTTACCTTCGCAAAAAGCCGATATCGCCATTGCCTGTGACGGCCTGCATTCAGCGGTGCGCAAGCAGCTTTATCCGGCAGAAGGTGCGCCGGTGTTTCACGGCATCAACATGTGGCGCGGCGTGACGCGGGCCAAACCTTTTCTGACCGGCGCCAGCATCACGCGCATCGGCGGCCTCTTCATGACGGGCAAACTTCTGTTCTATCCCGTTCGCAACAATATCGACGCTGACGGCAACCAGCTCATCAACTGGGTTGTCGAACTCTACTCTGACAAATACGAGCCGGCCGACTGGACTCGTCCTGGCGACATCAACGAAGTGCTGTCGCAGTTTGAAAACTGGCGGTTCGATTGGCTGGATGCGCCCGCCATTTTGCGCAATGCCGAATTCACGCTGAAATATCCGATGGTCGATCGAGACCCGATCGCGCAATGGACATTTGGCCGCGTCACTTTGCTTGGCGATGCAGCCCATCCCATGTATCCGCGCGGCGGCAATGGTGGCGCGCAATCGATCCTTGATGCTGAAGCGCTGACCCGCCATCTTTTGGCGTCTGCTGATCCCCTGCAGGCGCTGCAAGCCTATGCAGCCGAACGTATCCCCGTTACCCGCGAGATCGTCCTGCAAAACCGCACAGCGCCGCCTGATCTTATCATCGACACGGTCGAGAAAAAATCTAAGGGCCAGCGTTTTGAAAAGTTGGAAGATGTCATCAGCGAAGACGAATTACACGCGATCTCGAAAAATTATCAACGCGTGGCGGGCTGGGATAAAGAAACGGTAAGCACAAAGGGACGATGGCCCAATCAACCGTGAAGTGCAACAGCCGGGTTAAGCGGCCTTAAAGAACACCTCGCTTGGTGTCTGGTAACCGAGGATTTTCCGAGGGCGAGAGTTGAGCTTGTCCTCGACCCTTTGAACGTCGGCATTGGAGACTTTAGACAAATCCATGCCT
>CAMDKB010000006.1 GCA_945901195.1 Rhizobium sp. Q54 | reverse complement strand
AACTCCGAAGCGTTTTCGCGTCGAAATCCGCGCGCAGGGGAATAGGCAAAGACATGACGAACCTCCTCGTTCGCCACGAATGAATCAGACACCGACTGATTTGGATAGCCAGAACGAGTCACGCATCAAGGGAGATGGTATCAGACCGGGTTGTCTGGTCCAGCCACGCGGGTATTTTCCCGTCCGCTAATTTTGTCGCGAGCCCGAAAGGGGCGAACTTGCGCAGCAACCTGCGCTCAGAAGCGCCCATACAGACAGCAACATATTGCGCACCTGTCGAGATAGCCAATGCGCGGGCTGTTGAGGGTAGTGCGAACAAAATATCAAGCGCCTTTTTATTGCCAGTGTTGTTGCGATGATAGGCTGCGGCAAGCACACTATGATGGGTGTGTGCGAGAAGATGCGCGCCAACATCTATCGGCGCAATGACCAGCCCCGCCGGCAATTGCGCAACTTCATCATAGTTTCCAGCAGCAAAGCAATTCTCGATTCGATCGCCGTCCTTGATTGCAGTGGAAGCTGGGGCTGGAGCTGAGACAAGGTGGCGACCAGCAATGTCTGACGTGACAGCCCAGCCAACAGCCGAAAGCGGAAAGATAGCTAGCAAGCCAAGGGTTGCCGCCGCTTCAATGCCTTTAGTCTCGAGCCATGCACGCAGTAGCAATACACACCACGCACCGCCGAGCGCTGCAAGCGGCGCAAGTGATGTCCCGCCCCTGATCTGCCATGTGGTTGTTACAAGTCCTGCTGTTATAAAGGCCGAAACAGCGAGCCAGCGCGTTTTGCTTTCGTCTTTTTCAAAATAACCAGCAACAAGAGCAAACAGGCTTCCAAAAAGGGCGGGCCCGAACAGGACAGCCGTGATTTCCGGCGACTGGTTGAAAGATGCTTTTAATGATCTGGCTTCGTGCACATTATCGAGCCAGTACTTTCGCAAGAGTGGATCAACGCTGGAAAGCGGACCGTTCAGACATTCGGGTGCAAGAACGTACATGGACCCGGCGCAGGCAAAAGCGACTGCAATAAGAGTCGTAACGCGAAGCGATTTTTGGTCGGGTGCGGGCGTCATTCCCAGCAGGCAGCATCCTGCTGCTCCAATCATGAGCGGTCCGAAATAGACAAGCGAAAGCGCGTCACACGAAGTATCGCTCCAGCGCGAAAAGCCTATCGTGGCGCCATAAACGAGCGGGAGGACGGTCAGAAGTCCAGCACCGAAAGAAAAAATCATCTTGCTCGAGTTGCGATAGTTCAACAACCAGAGCACGGGCCAGATGGCAGACATCGCCGCGATAAAAAGGATGTTCTCAATACTGATGCCGAGTGAAACAACTGCAGCAGAGGCCGCATAAAATGCAAACCGATGCTTTCCGTTTTGTAGCGCTTCAACAGTGAAACACAGCATCCAGACAAGCAATACGATTTGTGGCGCGTGATGATCGATGCGGCCGGGCTGAAATTGGCCTACGCCGGCGCCTGATAGCGCACAGAGCAGCAGCACAGGCAGAATTGCAGAATGGCCCAACAGAACGCGCGCAGTTCGCGCCAGGCCGATGAACAAGGCGAGCAACATGATCGCGGGAAACGCCAGACGAGCCAGCCGCTCCGCCAAAACAGGCGAAGCAAAAAGACCAAACGTTTTCATCAGAATTGCGATAGGGACGTCAACAATCCGCGACCAATGCATGAACAGGGGGTCGGCTGGATTGATCCGGTAGGCGGACATGTCATACCAGGCCTGCCCGGCGATGAGATCACGAACCTGCACCATACGCAGAGCATCATCCGTGTCGCCAAAATAGCCTGTCGTCCAGAGATTGGCGATCATGGGTGAGGCCTGCGCCAGCGCAAGGGCCAGCGTCAGAACAACCACCCATACAGCAGGCAACCGATCGGCGGGCGCTATGGGCTGGCCCGTCAGAACCGCATGCGAATCACCGATCAGGGCGGATGTGCTCATAAGAGGGATTGTCCAGACATATATATTTCAGTTTCATCGCTTTATTCGGGCCGGAATTCACTTTGTCTCAATCATTCCCGACAAAACTTGACGTCTCGTTACTTCGAAAGTCTTTAAGAATGAATGCGGCTCAAAAAATAGCGCAGGAGGTGAATGAACCTCTCTATAATGAACTGGACACGGCAGGACGCCGTGTTGGTGGTCATTTTGACGGGGCATGGCTCGCGAGCGCGCTTCGCTCTGTTTTGCCCGCTGCGCAGGATCAGGCAGAACCCCGATCTTTAGATACGGATCAGGCAACAGCTGCCGGGCCGCGTATCGCTGTCGTCATCCCCTGCTTCAATGAAGCGCTGACAATCCACCAGGTAGTGAAGGACTTTGCCTCCGCATTACCCGGTTCACGCATCGCGGTATTCGATAACGATTCAACTGATGGAACTGCGATGGTTGCTCGCGCGGCGGGGGCAGAGATCTTTTTTGAACCCCGCCGCGGCAAGGGCAATGTGGTGCGCCGCATGTTTGCCGAGATCGATGCGGACGTCTACGTCATGGTTGATGGCGACGGTACTTATGATGCGCAGGCCTCAGGTGATCTGGTTTCGCTTGTTCTCAATGACCGCGTCGACATGGCGATCGGAACGCGCGCAAATGTCACGGAAAATGCGCATCGCGCGGGTCACGCATTTGGCAACAAGCTGTTCAATCGGATCTTCGCCGGACTCTTCGGGCAGGCTTATGCCGACATCTTTTCCGGCTATCGCGCGTTCTCGCGTCGCTTCGTCAAAAGCTTTCCCGCGCTCTCATCGGGCTTTGAAATCGAGACAGAACTCTCGGTTCATGCCAGTCAGATGCGTTTGCCTGTGGCAGAAATAGAAACCGCTTACAGCCAGCGTCCGGCTGGGTCACAATCAAAATTACGGTCCGTGCGGGATGGTTTGCGCATCCTGCATGCCTTCGTATTCTTGTTGAAGGAAACCCGGCCCATTTTATTTTTCGGGATACTGGCAAGCGCCATTGCAGCAATGTCCGGTATGCTGGCGGTTCCTCTGGTTGATACCTACCTGAAAACAGGCCTGGTGCCGCGGTTGCCGACAGCCGTGCTGTGCATGGGCCTGATGGTGGTCGCTAGCTTGATGGGAGTGTGCGGTATTGTTCTGGACAGCCTGTCGAGGGCGCGGGTTGAGCAGAAGCGCATACTTTATCTTGCAGTTGAAAACTTGTCGGGCCGCCGCCGGACTTGACCGCGAGTTAAGCCGGGCCTCAGTCCTGAATGTCCGAACGCAAGTCTTCGGGGCGCGGCATGGAAATGATGTTGTAGCCGGCGTCGACAAAGTGGATTTCGCCAGTAACGCCTGAAGACAGCGGCGACAAGAAGTATAAACCCGCCCCGCCGATATCTTCGATGGTCAAACTGCGACGCAGAGGCGAGTGTTGCTGCTGGAAGTTGTACATTGATCGCGCCTCAGCAATGCCCGCGCCCGCAAGTGTACGGATCGGACCAGCGGAAATCGCGTTGACCCGGATATTTTCTGGACCCAGATCGCTCGCAAGATAACGTACGCTGGCTTCAAGTGCGGCTTTGGCTACTCCCATGACATTGTAATTGGGCATCACATGCGTCGCGCCGCCATAAGTCAGCGTGAGCAGCGATCCGCCATTTGGCATCAGCTTTGCCGCACGTTGCGCCAACTCAGTGAACGAAAAGCAGGATATCACCATGGTGCGCTGGAAATTCTCGCGCGTCGTTGCGTCGACATACCGACCCTTCAGCTCGTTCTTGTCCGAAAATCCGATAGCGTGAAGCACGAAATCGATTGTTCCCCACGAAGATTTTAATGCATCGAAAACCGCGTCGACCGATGCGATATCCTCCACGTCGCACGGCAGGATGAGCTTGGAACCCAGGCTTTCGGCGAGTGGCGTCACGCGTTTGCCTAATGCTTCACCTTGATAGGTAAACGCGAGTTCCGCACCTTGCGCGGCAACTGCCTGCGCAATTCCCCAGGCAATGGAATGGCTATTGGCGACACCCATGATGAGGCCGCGTTTACCCTGCATCAGGGGAGGAGGTTGCACCTGCATGAAATGTCCTGATTACGCGTCGACGTGCTTGAAGACCAGGGTGGCATTTGTGCCGCCGAAGCCGAATGAATTGGAAAGCACGGTCCCCAGCTGAACATTGTCGCATCGTGTACGCATTATATTCATATCCGCGAAATCTGGATCGAGTTCCTGGATATGGGCGCTTTCCGCGATGAATCCGTTTTTCATCATCATCAGTGAATAGATGGCTTCCTGCACACCGGCTGCGCCGAGGGAATGGCCAGTGAGAGCCTTGGTTGCAGATATCGGCGGGCATTTATCTCCCGCGCCGAACACGGCTCTGATAGCCTCGATTTCCTTGGCGTCGCCGACCGGGGTGGAGGTCGCGTGCGGATTGATATAATCCACCGGGCTTTTGACGTTCTGCATTGCCATGCGCATGCAGCGCATGGCGCCTTCACCAGATGGCGCCACCATGTCGTAGCCATCCGAAGTCACGCCATAACCTGCCAGTTCTGCATAAATCTTGGCGCCTCTTGCCCTGGCATGTTCATATTCTTCCAGGACGAGGACACCCGCGCCACCCGCGATCACGAAGCCGTCGCGATTCTTGTCATACGGACGTGACGCAGTAGATGGCTGATCGTTGAAGTTTGACGACATTGCTCCCATGGCGTCGAAGAGATCAGACAGCGACCAGTCGAGATCCTCGCAGCCACCGGCGAACATCATGTCCTGCTTGCCGTACTGGATCATTTCGGCAGCATTGCCGATGCAATGGGACGAAGTCGCACACGCCGACGAGATAGAATAATTGACGCCCTTGATCTTGAACCATGTCGCAAGCGTCGCCGATGCCGTTGAGGACATCGCTTTGGGAACTGCAAACGGTCCAATTCGCTTGGGCCCTTTGGTGCGGGTGATATCGGCCGCTTCCACGATTGTACGTGTCGAAGGTCCGCCCGAGCCCATGATAATGCCGGTTCGTTCATGGGAGACTTCGTTATCGCTCAGGCCCGCATCAAGGATCGCCTGATCCATCGCAACATGGTTCCAGCCTGTTCCGCCGCCATGGAAACGCATGGCGCGGCGGTCAACAACATCTTCCGGCTTCAGCGATGGTGCGCCATGCACCTGACATCGGAACCCGTACTTCACGTAGTCGTCAGCCGTGACAATACCTGACCGGGCTTCGCGCAGCGAGGCAGTCACTTCCTGCGGATTGTTGCCAATGGCCGAGACAATTCCCATGCCGGTGACGACGACGCGTCTCATAAATGTCTCCTGTTGGCGCCGGAGCGCGGGTATGTCAGCCTGCTGCAGGCGCGCCGGACTGGAACAGTCCTACACGTAGATCGCGCGCTTCATAAATGCGCTTGCCGTCGGCCTCAAGCCAGCCGTCTGCTATGCCGAGCACCAGCTTGCCACGGAACACGCGTTTGAAATCGATTCCGTACACCACGTTCTTGACCGTTGGCAGAACCTGATCGACGAACTTTACCTCGCCGACGCCCAGAGCCCGTCCACGCCCAGTGGACCCCAGCCAGCCCAGATGAAAGCCGACCAGCTGCCAAAGCGCGTCGAGGCCGAGACATCCCGGCATCACCGGATCACCCTTGAAATGGCATCCGAAAAACCAGAGGTCCGGTTTGATGGAAAGTTCGGCCAGCACATGCCCCTTGCCATTGGCTCCACCAGTATCCGAGATTTCGGCGATCCGGTCGAACATCAGCATGGGTGGGAGCGGCAATTGTGCGTTGCCCGGGCCAAAAAGCTCCCCGCGCCCGCAGGCTAACAGGTCTTCATACTCGAAACTTGAGCGCCGTTCGGCCATATCGTCCTAACACCTCTCCCGCAGGGGCTGAAGCCCCGTCCGGACATCGCGCCCGGCATGCGCGGGTGTCCTAACATACACCCGGCCGCATCGAAAGGAGGCAGGCAAGCGTGGGGCGAAAGGTTTATGTAGCGTGGCACAATCTCCACAATGCAACGCAGCGGTTGCCACCTGGAGCTGAAAGACGGCGTTTCAGTCGAGTTTTTCGTCGGGATAGACGCCCCAGAGTTCTTTTTGCGCGATATATCCGTCGAAATCCTTTGAAGACACCCGGCACCAGATCTGGTCGCATTTACGGACTTGCGCCACGACGCGCGGCTCGAGGCGAGCTGCGAGTGGCGCACCAGCTCCCGGTTTCGCCCGCACTTCGATCAAGCCGACCTTGTTCCAGGGAGAGACGAGGGCGGTACGCCGGCCAGACAAAAGCGAATGCAGGACCCATCCCTCCGATCCGTCGGAATCGCGAATTTTGCGCCAGGTCTCGAACTCGGCAGTGATTTCAACTGGCAGGCCTTCCTTGCGGTAGATCCAGATCGTGTCATGTTCCTTGGATGGACCCTGACGCAAATTGACATGGCCCGAACGCAGGCTGACATATCGCGGTATCTGCAGCCCTGTCGCAGAGCCGATCTGCGTATCGCCACCTGCCACGGCTGGCTGTGCGACCGTAAATAATGTGATGAGGGCGGCAAAAATAGGGGCAACGCCTGCTGAAGCGAAAACGCCCGGAAAGTTACTTCTTTTATTCCCTGAACGCATGACTGTAACGCTCTACTCGACGTTGGCATTAGGACACTGGCTGCATATCCATTTGCACTCACAGCAGTTAAAGTGTGATGAACGAAGCGTTACGGGAATGATTGCGAATCGCCCGGATCTACTTCCGAAGCTGAAGGAAACCTTTGGATGAACAAGCGCCGGCCCCGGGTCATCGTGACGCGAAAACTTCCCGATGTCGTCGAAACCCGCATGTGTGAATTGTTCGACGTGCAGCTGAACGTTGAAGACAAGCCGATGTCGAGAGCTGAGCTCACAGCGGCCTTGCTCCATTCGGATGCGCTGGTTCCCACCATCACGGACCGGATTGACGCGGAAATGTTGGCAGGCGCTGGTGCGCAGTTGAAATTGATCGCGAATTTTGGCAACGGCGTTGATCATATCGACGTAGCGGCAGCGCTCCAGCGCGGGATCACCGTGACCAATACGCCAGGGGTTTTGACGGAAGATACTGCTGACATGACGATGGCCCTGATCCTGGCCGTCGCCCGCCGGGTCGTCGAAGGAGCGAATGCGGTCATAACAGGTGATTGGGGCGGCTGGTCGCCGACGTGGATGCTAGGTTCGCGCATTACCGGCAAACGCCTTGGTATCGTCGGCATGGGCCGTATCGGCCAGGCGTTGGCGCGTCGCGCAAAAGCATTTGGTCTGTCCATTCACTATCACAATCGCCGGCGTGTGAGCCCGGAGATTGAAGAGCAGCTGGAAGCAACTTACTGGGGTTCACTGGACCAGATGCTCGCGCGCATGGATATTGTATCCGTCAATTGCCCGCACACACCGGCAACCTACCACCTCTTGTCTGCGCGGCGCTTGAAATTGCTCCGGCCATCCGCAATTATCGTCAATACCGCACGCGGCGAGATCATCGACGAAAAGGAGCTCATCCGCCTCGTCGAAACAAAGGCCATTGCTGGGGCGGGCCTCGACGTTTTCGAGCACGAACCAGCCGTTTCGCCCAAGCTGATGCGGCTCGCCAAGGCAGGCAAGGTCACACTGCTGCCCCACATGGGCTCTGCGACATTGGAAAGCCGTATCGACACCGGAGAAAAAGTCATTATCAATCTGAAAACCTTCATGGATGGACATACGCCACCCGACAGGGTTCTGCCGCATATGCTTTAAAAGATATGCCAATCCCAGGTTGATGTGGCATCTTGAATCGGGTTCCGACGCACCCATATAAATCAGGTGTTCTGGGTGGGTAATGCTTCACTCCAGAGCATTGATCAAACGTAGTTAGGGACGCCAACCGGGTCCCTTCGAGGCGCCAGCCGGGCTTCGCGAGTGCAAACATGACGCGCATACCAACGTTGAATTCGCCATTTCTGCTCGGTTTCGATGATATCGAGCGGGCGCTGGACCGGGTATCCCGGACAGCATCAGATGGCTATCCACCCTACAATATTGAACGCATTGCGTGCTCGCAATCTGAGCCGGAAATGCTTAGGATAACGTTGGCAGTTGCAGGGTTTACCCGTGAGCAACTCGAAGTGACCGTCGAGGAGCGCCAGCTCCTGGTGCGAGGTCGCCAGACGGACGATCGCGAGCGTGTCTATCTGCATCGGGGCATTGCAGCACGGCAGTTTCAACGCGCCTTCCTGCTCGCTGAGGGTATGCAGATCCTGGGCGCGGATCTGGTCAACGGTCTTCTATGTATCGACCTTGCGCGGCCTCAGCCCGAGCGCATTGTCCAGAAGATCAACATATTGGTGCGGGATTGAAAATCAGCACCGTTACGCGGGCCTTTTAAAGGACGCATGAAGGAGAGTGAGATGATTGATTCAGTAAAAACCGCCAGCAAGCCAGCCCTGACCCCCGAGCAATTTGCTCATCTGGGTGGCGGCACTGTGGCCTATGTCAAAGCGATGAAAAGCGACGAAGTGCTTCGCCTGTTTCCGCAGGTTGGGCCCGTTCAGCCTAATATGACGCTCTATGCCCTTCTGGCGGCGGACGGTTCGCCCATTGTTCTCACCGATTCCAAGGATGCTGCGGTCGCCAATGCCTGGGAGCATGATCTACATCCAGTGAGTGTGCACTGATTGATTCAAAAACCCAGAAAGCGAGATGGAGCCCGGCCATGCGCCGGGCTTTTTCGTTTCCGTTCAACCGCCGAACATGCGCTGAAGGATGTTGCGATCCTGTTGCGGAATGGCTCCTGTTTTCTGTCCTCCAATGGGCGCCGGAGGGATCAGGTCATTGATGGTGCGGGGCGCTGACGTGGCTTCGCGGCGGCCGCTCTCTTCGAACACCTTTCCTGAAGCGTTGATATTGAGGGGCGCTCCAGGTGCGCGCGCAGGAGCTGCTTTGATGCCCGCTGCCGGCGCGTTGGAGACATTGGCGACCGGCGGGATTTCTGCCGGCGGAGTCGGAGGCGGGCCGTTGCGGGTCGGATCACTCCATGTACCTGAGGGCAGAAATTGGGGCGGAATGCCCTTATGCGCTTCGCGCATGAAGCGGCTCCAGATTTCAACTGGCAAATTGCCGCCAGATACCTTTTTCGTCGGCGTGGAATCGTCATTTCCAAGCCACACGCCCGCAACCATATTGCTGGTGTAACCCACAAACCAACCGTCGCGATATTCTTGGCTCGTGCCCGTTTTCCCCGCCGCCTGCCAGCCAGCAAGTTCGGCCTTTCGTGCAGTGCCGGTGAGCAGGGTTTCCTGCATCATCGCATTCATCATCGCCACATATTGAGGCTCAACGACACGCCCGAAGCTCATGCCCTTACGGCGGTAAATCACCTGCCCTGTCGCCTTGCGCACTTGCGCGATGACATGCGGCTGCACGCGAATGCCCCCATTGGCGAATGGTGCATAGGCGCCCACCAGTTCCAGCGGCGTGACTTCGGACGTGCCAAGCGCGATCGCAGCATTGTTCTGCAGAGGCGACGAAATGCCGAGCCGGTGTGCGGTTGAAATGACAGCGTTCGGTCCGGTTGCCAGCGCAAGTCGCACGGAAACTGTATTGAGTGACAGGGACAAGGCCCGCGTCAACGAGACCTCTCCGAAATACTCGCGTGATGAATTTTCCGGTTTCCAGCCTTTCACGTTGATCGGGCCGTCGAGTACCTTGGACTCCGGACGGTAGCCGCGCTCAAGGGCCGTCAGATAAACGAAAGGCTTGAACGCCGAACCAGGCTGGCGCTTGGCGCTGACCGCGCGATTAAACTGACTCTCCGAATAATCACGCCCGCCGACCAGCGCCTTGATCTCTCCTCCAGGCAACATAGCCACCAGCGCGCCCTGCTCCACATTCTGCTTTTCCGAACTTCGGTTCAACGTTTCGGCCAGTGCCTTCTCGCCTGCAGCCTGGAGATTGGGGTCGATCGTCGTCGTCACGATGATGTCGCTGTCGAACGCGCCAACCGTATCGTCCAGAATATCCATCACATAATCGGCCACGTAATTTATTGAGCCGCTGCCCTGTTCCTTCTTGGCGAGGGCGGGCCGGGCGAGCGAGATTTTGGCCATGGATTCGGTGATATGGCCTTCGCGCGCCATGGCTGTGATGACCTGGGCGGCCCGCGCACCGGCGCCTTCCGGATTCTTGTTGGGCGCGAGACGGGTCGGCGCTTTCATCAGGCCAGCCAGCACGGCTGATTCGGGCAAGGTGAGCTGACGCGCGCTCTTGCCATAATAACGCTGGGCCGCTGCTTCGATTCCGTAAGCGCCCGAGCCGAAATAAACCCGGTTGAGATAAAGTTCGATGATCTGGTCCTTGGAGTATTTCCTTTCCAGCCAGACCGCGAGGATCGCCTCCTGGATTTTTCGCGACATCGTGCGCTCCTGTGTCAGGAACAGATTTTTCGCGAGCTGCTGCGTGATGCTGGAACCGCCCTCCATATTTCCACTTTTGGTCACATTGCGGAAAGCGGCTCGGCCGATACCCGTGAGGTCTATGCCCCAGTGCGAATAAAACCGGCGGTCCTCGATCGCTACAAAGGCTTTGGGCGTATAATCAGGCAATTCGCGAAGGTGAATGGCCGCCCCTCCGGTATCGCCGCGGTTTGCCAGAAGCGTTCCGTTCTCAGCCATGATCGCAATATTAGGCGGGCGCTTCGGCACCGCGAGTTCGTCGATTGGAGGCAATTTGGCCGCGTGATAGCCAAGCAGGCCAAAAAGCCCGACGACGCCCCAAATACCAAAAACAAATGCCCAATAGCTGAGAAAGCCGAAGATTGAGCGGCGTTTTTTGGGCTTTTTCCGCCGCGCGCTCGGCCTTTCCGATTTTGAAGGCGGGTCGAAATCGTCCTTGTCGCTGTCATTTCCCCTTCGCGAAAAGAGGCTGCCAAGAAGGGAACGGCGTTGCGTCTTGGTCGGCTGACGGCGAGCGGATTTCGAAGATTTTCCGCTGGATTTGCCGGGCTTGCCAGGCGCAATTCGGTCGTCCGGGCCAATCTGAAGGTCTGCCCGCTCCCGTTTTGTGCCCAGATGAGGCTCTTTTCGCTCGAACCAGCCGCCCATGGCCCCGTTTCACATTCAAATGGGCAGACACTGCCCGATCAGATCGCATCACGCAGCACTTCCGCCGCGGGACCTGATCATCAAATTAAAGCTGGCGGATTAAGGGCCAATTAAGGTTGAGCCTGTGGCTTGGGATCAGGATGGTGCAGTTTTTGAGTTGCCGCACCATTTTCTGGGGAAATCGGTCCAGAATCGTGGTTGGCATGCGATGCATTGCCGGTCGTGTGATATCGTCCCCAACCCGCATCGACAGGATTCGGGCAAGATTTCTATCGCGTTGGAACGGACCCTTACGATGAAAGTCACTCTCGAAAGAGCGGCGCTGTTAAAAACTCTGGGCCATGTGCATCGCGTCGTTGAACGGCGAAACACGATTCCCATTCTTTCGAACGTTCTTTTGAAAGCGAGCGACCGGTCGCTTGTTCTCAAGGCGACCGACCTTGATCTTGAGATAACCGACAGTGTCGCCTCCGATGTTGGCCAGGCTGGCGCGACCACTCTGCCCGCACATACGCTTTACGACATCGTTCGAAAACTGCCGGATGGAGCGCAGGTTTCTTTGGAAACCGCCGGCGATGCCGGTCAGTTGCTTCTGCGCTCGGGCCGTTCCCGCTTCAATCTCCAGTCGCTTCCCGAAGGCGATTTTCCGGATCTCAACGCTGGAGATCTCACCCACAAGTTTTCGCTCGCAGCGACCGACCTCAAGAAACTCATCGACAAGACGCAGTTCGCCATTTCGACCGAAGAGACGCGTTATTATCTCAACGGCATTTATGTCCATACGCTCGACGTTGCCGGACACACGATGTTGCGGGCAGTCGCGACAGACGGTCATCGTCTTGCGCGCGTGGAAATACCGTCGCCTGCAGGGGCTGCCGGAATGCCCGGCGTCATCATTCCGCGCAAGGCGGTTGCCGAATTGCAAAAGCTGATCGAAGGCATAACAATCGAGGTAATCGTCGAGTTATCCGCCACAAAGGCTCGCTTCACAGTTGGGGAAGTGGTTCTGACTTCAAAGCTGATTGACGGAACATTCCCCGATTACAATCGCGTTATTCCAACGGGCAACGACAAGCGGCTGGTGGTGGAGCGCGATCAGTTCATTGCGGCAGTCGATCGTGTATCGACCATCTCGTCCGAGCGTGGGCGCGCCGTTAAACTCTCGCTTGCCGACGGAAAGCTGACTTTGACAGTCACCAATCCAGATTCCGGCTCTGCGACCGAAGAAATCGAAGTCGACTATGATTCAGCACCGATCGATGTCGGCTTCAACGCGCGTTATTTACTGGATATAGCTCAACAGCTTGATAGTGATACCGCACTTTTCAAGCTTGCCGATGCGGGTTCGCCGACATTGATTCAAGATCGCGATGGAGCTGCTACGCTTTACGTGCTCATGCCCATGCGCGTATAATCGCGCCTGGGCTTTTCATATTGCGTCAAATCCGCCATCGCCATTCAGCCGGATTTTTCCGGATATGGCAGGTTGAGCCCAGGCGGCTGTGGCTCCAATGCCGCCAAACGCAAACAGGTGCGGCGTTACGTTATTGATAAGTCCAGCTGCTTTTGCCCCCGCAAGAGTGCGGATGATTGGATCGGGAGCTACAGATTTGAATGCGTGGCGGACCAGCCCGCTGCGCGATGCCAATGCCTCCGCAGACGCCTTCACTCCGCACTTGCGCGCATAATTCAGCCATTTCATCAGGCTGGTCGGTCCAGCCAGTCCCACTTTAACCGGCGATTGAATGCCACGAGCCCGCAGCCAATCGAGCCATTTGATGATGGTTTGCGCGTGAAAACAAAATTGCGTGACGATATATCCCTCAAGGCCGGCGCTTTGCATGGAAGCCAGTTTCGTCACGAGACTGGCTTCGATTTCGTCCTCGCTCATCGCAGGATGTCCGTCCGGAAAGCCCGCGACGCCAACTGATTTGATTCCGTTGCCTTGCAGAATGCCGCTTTCAATTACCGACAGCACGTCAGGCACGCTGCCCACTGGCTTCGCCGTATCGCCACCGATCAGAAGGATTTCGTCTGCCTTTGCTTCTGCCAGCGATGCGAGCAAGCGGGCAAGAACTTCAAAAGACTCGAAGTGTCTCGCCGATATGTGAGGCACGGGTTTCAGGCCCGCAGTGCGAAGTGCAATCGTTGAAGCAAGGAGTTCGCTGACCGGCCGGTTTGGCAGCATGGTGACATAAACGGATGAGCCAGGCGGCAGAGCAGCCTTGAGTGCGCTGACATCGTCGGTTGATGGCCGCGTCGCTTCATAGCTACAACCGGCCATGAATGCTTGAATATCGGCAACGTTGCCGTCGTAACTCTGCGGCTTGGCGGTTTTGGTGACAGCCATGAAAAGGCGCTCCTATTCGCGGCGGCGCGAAATGACGAAGGATTCATCAAGGAACCAAAGTCCCCCGTTGGCGTGCAACACTTCCTGCGTTGCTTCCAGGTAACGGTTGTTGGATACAACAGGGCCGAGGCGGTCGTCTTCGACCTGCGCGACGTAAACCGCATCGTTCCAGGCCGCAAACAGCGTTGACGTACCAATCGATCCTTCAACTTCGGTCGGTAGCGTGTGCATTTTATATTTGAACAGCGACTTGGTGTCAGAATTCGCGTTGAAGCTGTAATTGCGCGCGGCATTTCCCATTTCCGTTTTCACGGCCTTGAGTATGTCATGACGATTGTTGGTGACGAATGGGTCGTCGTCCGGCCAGATCTTGCGGATGACTTCCATCCCCGGATCCTTGCCATAGGAGTGGATGCCAATCAGCCGCCCACCTGGCCCCAACGCGCGTGCCAGCGGTGCGATTACTCGCTTGGCCTTGAATTGCACAGTGGCGCGGGCCCGATAGGGTTGAGATGCAATGACCAGATCGTATTCGGCGGGTGTCTCGCCGAGCTTGGGGATGATCGGATCCAGCAGGAAGCGATGATCTTCGCGATAGATCACCAGCACGGCTGGACGATCATAGACCGAGTTTCCGGTCTTGCCGGTATGGGCGTTCCAGTTTTCCGCGAGGAAGGGTTCAAGCGCTGTGATCTGCTCCTCGAAGGAATGGGATGTGTTCCCCTTCAAGCGTACTTCCTGCCAGACCAGGCTCGACGCGGCCTTGAGATCACGCACTGTGAGCCAGGGCGCATTGGCATATTGTAAATTGGTCAATACCAGCACGGTAGCGGGATGTTCATAGAACCGGTCTGGCATTTTTTGCAGCGTCAGCCGTACATCTTCCAGACTGATTTCTTTGCCAACGATATAGAACGGCATGGTCGCGAATTTGTCGTGCATCGTGCGCATGACTCGTGAAAGGATCGTTCCATCGCCAACGCCGGCATCGAAAATTCGAAGTGCGGGTGGACGGGGATGCACATAGTCGAGCTCTTGAGATACCCGGTTTGCGACCTCCCATTTTTCGCTGCACGTGTTCACGAACATCAGGTATTTCTGCCTGTTGTCATAGAAGCGGAAATTGCCCTGGCCGTCTTCGCCATTGCTGGGTTTGCCGCTGCCCACCGGCGGAGACGCCATGGGACCAGCTTTAGGAATGGCCGGTGGCGCCGCACCGGGTTGCACTGGATTCATTTTTGGCGCCGCCATGGAAAGAGAGGAGACCGCGTCCGTCCGTCCGCGTCCGCGTGATTGATAATTGGTCATGAAGTGACGGATGCGATCGAGCGTGTCTGTGGTGATGCGTCCGCCGTTTCGCAGCCGGCTCACGAGCTTGCCGTCATTGATAGCCGCGCGGCCGAACGTGGATTCAGCCAACCCCGCCGTACGGCAAAAATCGCTGATTTCGGTCAAAAGGTGCTCAGCACTCATTTCCAGATCCTCCCGGGTAAAGTTTCTTGAGAACCGCTGACTACGGCGATCACGGCTTCAAAATCCGCTTCTCCCCGAACTATGTCAAATAAATATTATGCCCATAATAATAGTGGGCAAAAATATGTAACAAATCCCACTTTCGCCAATTCAGATTTTGCGCGCCGGGAATCATACTTCGTGGCAAACAGCGTATATGTTAGCCACCGCCGCCATGCCGATGTCCGAACCACAGACGGCCCCCGCGATCCGCCGCCTTCAGCTGTCGCAGTTCCGCTCCTATGCCAGTCTCAATCTGCGCACCGATGCCAGCATGATCGTGCTCACCGGCGAAAATGGAGCGGGAAAGACCAACGTGCTCGAGGCGATTTCGTTGCTGACCGCTGGACGCGGCTTGCGCCGGGCGGATTTTGCCGAATGTGCACGACAAGGCGGCCCAGGCGCCTTTGCTGTTGCTGCAGAAATCAGCAGTCCCGTTGGCGCTGTTCATCTCGGGACCGGTATCGAAACCGGCGAAACTTCGCGCAAATATCGCATAGACCGGGAGCCCGTAAGCTCCATCCGCAGCTTCGCCGACCATGTTCGCATCGTCTGGCTCACACCTGCGATGGATGGTCTTTTCACGGGCTCGCCCGGCGACCGCCGCCGGTTTCTGGACCGCCTGGTGCTGGCCATCGACGCTGAACACGGCGCCCGGGTCAACGCGCTGGAACGGGCCCTCCGCAACCGCAACCGCCTCCTTGAAACCGGCTCACGTGATCGGGTGTGGCTCGACGCAGCAGAGCGGGAAGTTGCTGAACTTGGCATAGCTGTGGCGGCTGCGCGGCAAGAAACCGTGGCGCGCCTGTCTGCCTTGATCGAGGCAACCTGCGACGAAACGTCGCCCTTTGCGTGGGCAGGATTATCACTTGTGGGAGAGATCGATACCCTTGTCACTGAGTGCTCAGCGCTCGAAGCGGAAGATGCTTATCGCCGCATGCTCGCGGAAACTCGCAATCGGGATGCCGCCGCTGGCCGGACCCTCATCGGCCCGCAAGCCAGTGACCTCATGGTTATCCACGGGCCGAAAACTCTGGAAGCTGCGCGATGTTCAACAGGCGAACAAAAAGCTCTGCTGGTCGGACTCATTCTCGCCCATGCGCGGTTGGTGACGTCCATGAGCGGAATTGCGCCCGTTGTCTTGCTCGATGAAGTCGCCGCGCATTTCGATCCTCGCCGCCGCGCTGTGCTGTACCAGCGTCTGGCTGAACTGGGATCGCAGGTGTGGATGACAGGTGCCGATATCTCGGCATTCGCGGAAATGCCTCCTGGCACTGATTTCCTGCATGTTTCACCTGGCCATATCGAGCGGTGCTGAGGCCGGCCCGATATCGCGCGCCGCAGTTGCCGGAAGTATCTGACCCTCTACCACTCCGCCAGGTTCTTTCCGCCAAAGAATCGTGCAGGAAGCGCTTGTTTTTCGTGCAATTGGAGGCCGGATTGGATAGAATTTTCATCAACGAATCGAGCCAGCAAAAAAGGCCGCGATCCCGTTCCGACCGGAGCAAATTTACCCGATGGCTGATACCCTTCCCGTACCCGCAGACGATAACGATGCCGTAAACAGCTACGGCGCTGAATCGATCAAGGTTTTGCGGGGTCTGGATGCTGTCCGCAAACGTCCGGGAATGTATATCGGCGATACCGATGACGGTTCCGGCCTGCATCACATGGTCTACGAAGTCGTTGACAACGCCATTGACGAGGCCCTCGCCGGTCACGCGACGTTGGTAACCGTTACGCTTAACGCCGACGGCTCCGTGACCGTTACGGACAACGGCCGCGGGATCCCGACTGACATTCACTCCGAAGAGGGTGTGTCGGCTGCCGAAGTCATCATGACCCAGCTTCATGCCGGCGGGAAATTCGATCAGAATTCCTACAAGGTGTCCGGGGGTCTGCACGGCGTGGGTGTGTCGGTCGTCAACGCCCTTTCTGTGTCGCTGAAGCTTCGCATCTGGCGCAATAACAAGGAACATTTGATTGAGTTCTCGCATGGCGACGCGGTTTCTCCGCTGATCGTTGTCGGTCCGGCCGAAGTTGTGGACGGCAAACCCAAGCGCGGCACCGAGGTGACGTTTTTGCCGTCGAAACTAACTTTCACCATGGTCGAGTTTGACTATGCGACAATCGAACATCGACTGCGCGAACTGGCCTTCCTGAATTCAGGGGTGCACATCATTCTTACGGATGCGCGCCATGCCGAAGTGAAAACAGAAGATCTGTTTTACGAAGGCGGGCTGGAAGCTTTCGTACGCTACATCGACCGCAACAAGAATTCGACATTGTCCAAGCCGATCCTGATTCGCGGCGAGCGGGACAATGTGACAGTTGAGGCGGCGCTCTGGTGGAATGACAGCTATCACGAAACGGTTCTTCCTTTCACTAACAACATCCCGCAGCGCGACGGAGGCACACATCTGGCGGGTTTCCGCGCTGCCTTGACGCGTCAGGTGACCGGCTATGCGGAATCCTCTGGAATAACAAAAAAAGAAAAAGTCGAATTGTCTGGCGATGATTGCCGCGAAGGCATGACATGCGTTCTCTCAGTCAAGGTGCCTGATCCCAAATTCTCTTCGCAAACGAAAGATAAACTTGTTTCTTCCGAAGTGCGCCCGGTTGTCGAAAATTTCGTCAACGAAGCCTTGAACCGTTGGTTTGAAGAGCATCCGCAGGATGCGCGGATTATTGTGACCAAGGTGGTTGAAGCGGCTCTGGCGCGCGAGGCGGCGCGCAAGGCGCGCGATCTCACTCGCCGCAAGGGCGCGCTGGACATTGCGAACCTGCCCGGCAAGCTGGCGGACTGCCAGGAGCGTGATCCTGCGAAATCCGAACTCTTCATCGTCGAGGGTGATTCCGCAGGGGGTTCTGCCAAGCAAGGACGCAACCGCGAATATCAGGCGGTACTCCCTCTGCGCGGTAAAATCCTCAATGTCGAACGCGCCCGCTTCGACAAGATGTTGTCCTCTCAGGAAATCGGTACGCTCATCACCGCGCTGGGCGCGGGTATTGGGCGCGATGACTTCAACGCGGACAAACTTCGCTATCACAAGATTATCATCATGACGGACGCCGACGTCGACGGCTCCCATATCCGCACGTTGTTGCTGACGTTCTTCTTCCGCCAGATGCCGGATCTCATCGAGCGCGGCCATCTCTACATCGCACAACCACCACTTTATAAAGTCAAGCGCGGCCAGTCAGAGCAATATCTGAAAGACGAACGCGCTCGCGAAGATTACCTCATCAGCAATGGTCTTGACGGCGCCGTGCTGCGTCTGGCCAGCGGTGAGGAGCGCGGGGCACAGGACCTGCGCGCAATCGCCGAAGAGGCGCGCCTCGTAAAACAGGTAATGGCGCAATTACACTCGCGCTATGATCGGGTGACAATCGAACAGGCTGCCATAGCCGGTGCATTGAAACCCATTCCAGCGATGGACGAAGCAACAGCCAATAACCTGACATCAGAAATCGCGGCCCGTCTGGATGCGCTATCGGAAGAGACCGAACGCGACTGGAGCGGCCGAATTGAAGCTAATGGATTCGTCTTCGCGCGCACTGTGCGCGGTGTGCAGCAAGCCAATACGCTGGATCCGGGTCTACTCGCGTCTGCCGAGGCGCGCAGGCTCGACGAGCATGCAAGTTCGCTGCACGACGTCTATTCAAAGCCTGCGCTTTTCCTGCGCCGCAATGATGAGATCAAGGTTTCCGGCCCGAGCCAGTTGCTCGACACCATCATGGCAGCGGGGCAACGCGGAATTACTCAAATGCAGCGCTACAAAGGGCTGGGCGAGATGAACCCGGAACAGCTCTGGGAAACCACCCTGGATCGCAATGTACGCTCGCTGTTGCAGGTGCGGGTAAAAGATGTCGCTGACGCGGACGACATCTTCGTCAAGCTGATGGGCGATACTGTGGAACCGCGCCGCGAGTTCATTCAGGAAAACGCATTAAGCGTCGCCAATCTCGACGTTTAGTTTGGTGTGCATCAGGAGGTGGTACATGTTGGGTACAGCAAGGCTCATCCTGAACGTGTTCACGAAACTGTTGGTTCCCGTAGCACTTCTATCGGCTGCGTCAGCGCAGGCTCAGACATGGGATGAAGTCGTTTCAGCCGCCAAGAAGGAAGGGCGGTTGACGCTTTTTTCAGCGCATGTTGGTAATCCTCTGTTGAAAGCCCACAACGACGCCTTCACTGCCAAATACAATATCCCCGTCGAACGCCTTGAAGCGCGGGCCAGCGAACTACGCGAGCGCACGCGTGTAGAATATGCAGCGGGGCGCAATGTCGCTGATGTCACGTTTACTTCGTCGGGGCAGGCGGTGCTCATTCAAGGTGAGGACAAGGTTTTTGCCACGCACGAAGCATCGCCAAATTCAGCCGGTCTTCGCGACGGTTTCAGCGATGACGGACTGTTCGCGCCGGTGATGATCCTGAACTACGGGCTGCTCGTGAATACCACTCAGGTCTCGCCCGCCGAAATGCCCAAAAGCTGGCGTGACATTGCCGATCCCAAGTGGAAGGGCAAAATATTGAGCGACGACACGCGCGCGATTGGCGGCGGCTATCTTTATTTCTACGCCACATTCTTCAATCCGGATTTCGGAGAAAAATACCATCAGGCCATGGCGTCGCAACAACTCAGCTTCACACGCAATCAGCGCGAAGCGCAGCGCCGTGTTGCGCGCGGGGAATATGCAATTTACTCGCCCTTTATTTTATCAGACATAGCCAATCTCAAGGGACTTCCCGTCCGCGTTGTCATTCCGCAAGAAGGCGCGCCTTATGTTCTCTATGGCAATGTTATGATGCGCAGCGCGCAACACCCCAACGCTGCAAGGCTTTATCTGGATTATTCCATGAGCGAGGAAGCGCAGCTCGTATGGGCGCGAGGAGCACATGGCTTTGTCCGCGCCGGCCTGGAAGACAAAGTGCCGGTCGAATTGCGCGAGATTGCAAATCCCAAATTGATGGGCACGACCGATCAGGCACGTCAGGAAGAAGGCCTGCGCGAGGCCGGGCGTCTCTACAAATAGCGGGCGGTTGCAAGCATCGCCGAATTCAGAAATGATCGAAAAACAAGAAGGCTCGCCTGAACGGCAGCCCTGATGCACAGGGGGAACGAATGCTTTTGCCCACCACGCTCGTAGGCTCATATCCTCAGCCAGATTGGTTGATTGACCGCGAAAAATTGAGCTTGCGGGCGCCGCCGCGCATTCGTGCTCAGGAGTTGTGGCGTGTCGGGTCAGAATGGCTGGAGCAGGCGCAGGACGATGCGACCTTGATAGCAATTCATGATCAACAGGCCGCCGGCATTGATGTGATCACCGACGGAGAAATGCGGCGCGAAAGCTATTCCAACCGGTTTGCAACAGCGTTGGAAGGCGTTGATCCCGATAATCCGGCCATCGTTCCAAGCCGTTCCGGCAAGCCCGATATGGTGCCGCGCGTTATTGGCAAGATCAGGCGCAAATACCCTGTCGAATTGCGCGACGTTCAATTCCTGCGCAAGAACACAAGTGGCAAGATCAAGATCACAGTACCCGGACCGTTCACGATGTCGGTGCAGGCCAAGGATTTTTTCTACAACGATGAAGAAAAGGTCGCTATGGAATATGCTGCGGCCGTCAACGAAGAGATAAAGGATCTCTTCGCCGCCGGAGCAGATGTTGTTCAGATCGACGAACCTTATATGCAGGCCAGACCCGATCAGGCCCGCGCATACGCTGTGAAGGCAATCAATCGCGCGCTGGAAGGTGTCACCGGAACGACCGCTGTTCATGTATGCTTTGGATATGCAGCGCTGGTGAAGAACAAGCCGGAAGGTTATTCATTTCTGCCAGAGCTGGAAGCCTGCAAGGCGGACCAGATATCTATCGAAACGGCGCAGCCGGTGATTGATCTGGCGGTATTGAAACAACTCCCCACCAAGACCATTGTGCTCGGGGTCATCAGCCTTGCGGACAACACAATTGAAACGCCGGAAGTCGTAGCCGAGCGTATTCGCCGGGTGTTTCCCTTTGTGCCACCAGAACGTCTGGTGATAGCGCCCGATTGCGGCATGAAATATCTGCCGCGTGAAGTGGCATTTGCAAAATTGTGTGCGATGGTAGCGGGCGTGAAGATTGTCCGCGCCGAGCTGCAAAAATAACAGCCGTACAGGATTGGGAGGAATGCAGATGAGCCGAGAAGGATTGCCACTGGCCCGGTTCAAGGTTCTCGATCTCAGCCGTGTGCGTGCGGGCCCAGCCTGTGTGCGCCAACTGGCGGACTGGGGAGCCGATTGCATCAAGATCGAAATGCCCGGCGATAAAGGTGACGGTTTCTCGGACGGCCGCGACTTGGGCGACTTTCAGAATCTCCATCGCAACAAGCGCAGCATGAAGCTCGATCTGAAAAACCCTGAGGGCCGGAAGATATTTTTGGCCTTGGCCAAAGACGCCGATATTATAGTCGAGAACTACCGCCCAGATGTGAAACATCGCCTTAGTATCGACTATGAAGCTGTCAGCGCCATCAATCCGCGCATTGTCTACGCCAGCATCTCCGGATTCGGCCAGGACGGTCCCTATGCCGACAGGCCCGGTGTCGATCAGATTGCGCAGGGCATGAGCGGCCTGATGTCCGTAACCGGCGAGCCCGGCAACGGCCCCATGCGAGCCGGCGCCGCAGTTGGCGATATGAGCGCCGGGCTATTTGCCACCATCGGCATCCTGACGGCGTTGCTCGAGAGGGAGGTGTCCGGCAAGGGCCAGTGGATACAGACTTCCCTGCTAGAATCTTTGATTACCGTGATGGATTTCCAGGCTGCTGCCTGGATTTATGATGGATATGTTCCGGGACAGGCCGGCAACAATCATCCCAAATCCATGCCGACAGGTGCGTATCAGACCCGCGATGGCTATGTGAACATTGGCGCGGGCGGTGATGCCGGCTGGAAGCGCGTTTGCGAAGCGATCGGCGCAGCTCACCTGATGAGCAAGCCTGAATATGCCGATGCAGCCTTGCGCGTGAAAAATCGCGAAATGCTCAATGCTGATTATGATGAAGTCTTCCGCACCAAAACGACTGCCGAATGGGTGGAGATAATCAACAAGGCCGGCATTCCCTGCGGCCCCATCTACACGGTCGATCAGACTTTTGCCGATCCGCAGGTCCAACATCTCGGCATCATCACCCCAATGGTGCATCCGGAAAAGGGTGAACGGGCAATTGTCGGCCAGCCCATCCATATGTCGCGCACACAATGGCGCATGCGGACTATCACGCCCGATGCCGGCGAACATACCGACGAAATTCTGCGCGACCTCGGCTACGATCAGGCAGCTATCGACAAATTGCACACCGAGGGCACGGTCTAAAGGTCTTGCGACCGCGTGACACCTCGTCCGGTCCCAAAAGCACGGTATGAACAGGATATTAGAGCCAGTTGCGATTTTATAGATTCAATCGGAACAGGCTTTAAAGTCGAAACTGACAAGGCGCTAAAATGAAACTTTCTTCCGATAAGATGATTGCCGAAGTCGATGGCCACATCGGTTGGCTGACATTCAATAACCCGCAGAAGCGCAACGCCATATCGCATGAAATGCGTGCTGCCAGCCTCGAGGCGCTGGACGCATTCGAGAACGACGATCGTGTCCGCGTTGTCATCCTGAAGGGCGCCGGAGAACATGCCTTTATTTCAGGAGCAGATATCAATCAATTTGAAAAAGGTGAGCGGGGCGAAGAACAACGTCGGCAACATGAAGCAACGTCTGAGAATCTTCGTTCGCGCTATGACGAGTTTTCAAAGCCAATCGTCGCAATGATTCACGGATTTTGTCTCGGTGGCGGCCTGTTGACGGCAATGGCGACAGACATGCGCATCGCATCCGATGACGCTGTGTTCGGCATCCCTGCAGCGCGCCTTGGCGTTGCCTATCCGATGTACGGCACAAAAAAGCTTATCGATCTCGTGGGGCCGGCCAAAGCCAAGGAAATTCTCTTTACAGCCAATCGCCTTGATGCTGCCGAAGCGCACCGCATCGGCCTTTTGAATCAGGTTGTGCCACGGGCAGAACTGGAAAGCACGGTCCGCAAACTGGCAGCTACTCTTTGCGATAACGCGCCCTTGTCGATCCGTGCAGCCAAACTGATGATTGATGAAATCATGAAGGACGAAAGCATCCGCAACAAGGGCACATGCGATGCCGTTCTGTCAGCCTGCATGAAGAGCGAGGATTTCATCGAAGGCCGCCGGGCCTTTGCGGAAAAGCGCAGGCCAGCATTCAAGGGAAAATAACCCGCTATTAGCGAGCCCTTGAGCTTTCAAAAATCCTTGCGTTGCAAAAGCAAGGCGCTGCCAAGCCCGCCGGCGGCAGCGATGGCGGCAAGGCCTGTGGCGCCGTTTTTTTCACGTTGCAGTTCATGAAACAAACGCACGGCCAGAATGGCGCCTGACGCGCCGATGGGATGGCCGCGCGCCAATGCACCACCACCCCTGTTGACATGATCTGGTGCAAATCCAAGCGATGAATTGAACGCCATGGCCTGCACCGCAAACGCTTCCATGATTTCAACTACACTCAAACCCGATGCGGTGAGCGAATGCCGGAGAAGCAATTCACGCGCAGCTTGTATGGGGGCGAGGGCAGGTTGAACGGGATCGAAGCCCAAAGCGAAACCGCCGCAGAAGACGATTGGCTTGGCCGTCAGCGAGAGTTTCCGCATGACGGGTTCGCTTGCCAGCAAGACTGCCGCTGCTGCATCGGCTTCCACAGCAACAGTCACAGCCGTCATTTCGTAAGGTACAATTCCTTTGATCCCCGCAAGTCGCTTGCAGGCCGGAACATTAAGGTCCCTCGTAAATTGGTCGGAAGTTATGCAAGCAACGGAAACAATTTCCTGACAAGTAGCGCGGTTCAAACGCGCTTTGCGATGACTTTCTATCGCATAGGCTTCCTGCGCTGCCCGCTCGATTCTCAGTTGCTCCGAGAGCGCCGCAGCCGACTCGATCAAGTCTGGATCGCGATCCCGCCAAGGCGTAAAGGGTGGGCGTGAATAAAATTGAGGTTCATCACGTTTTGATAAAGGCTTGGTGAAACGAAGCGGCGCCCGGCTGTAACTCTCCACGCCACCAGCGATCACCAGATCAGCATCGCCCGATTTAATTCGCGACGCCCCAAGGATAATAGCGTCGAGGCCGCTGCAGCATTGCGTATCGATTGTCAGTGCCGGCACTTTGATAGGCAAACCAGCTGCGAGTGCTGCCACTCGTGCCGGATTACCGCCGCCATAAAGTGCATTGCCAAGAATAACTTCAATTCGAAAATCGCCGCTAAGACCAGCTCTTCCCACAAGTGCAGCGATAACCTCGCGAGCAAGTTGAACTGACTCGATATTGCCGAAAGCCCCATTTTTCGGCGCAACGGCTGTGCGCAACGCGTCCGCAAGGAACACCATGGTCATGACAATGGCTCCAGCAAGCCCTCACGCCACAATGCAGCCAGTTTTTGAAAGTCCGTTTTCCCCGAACGGGTCGTCGGCCAATCGTTTGCGATAAAGAAATGTCGCGGAATTTTAAATAAAGGCAAGTGTCGCCGCGCATGTTTAATGAGGGCAGCGCGTTTAACCCCTGCCGCATTAGCCGGCTTGATGATCGCAAGAACGCGTTCGCCGCGTTTATCGTCCGGCGCGCCGATCACAGCAACGGCTTGTATCGACTCATGCAATGCAAGAACGGCCTCGACTTCTTCAGGAAACAGATTCTTTTCTGATGTCACAATCATCCGATTTTCGCGCCCCGTCACATAAAGACAACCCGCTTCATCGATATATCCGATATCGCCCACAGCGATGGCGCAATTATTATCTCGTTCGATTATGCCGTCAGCCGTTGCATATTCGGTAAATATCATGGCGCTTGCAACGAAGATGCGCCCTGCAGCACCTGGAGGCAAAAGAGTTCCGGATTGATCGCGGATGCTGATATCAACTCCATCGAATGCGCGTCCCACTGAATCCACAGGAATGGCGTCGCCCTCATGTGCAATGGAAATAAAACTGGTCTCCGAGGCACCGTAGAATTCTGAGAACTTCGCAACAGGAAAAAGCTTTCGCAAACCCGGATCGTCCCGGCCACGCCATTTGGAGCCGGAAGATATGACATGCCGAAGGCTAAATGCAGGTTCGCAATTTGCGGATTGCTTCGACAGCAACGTCAGTTGAGCGGGCACTGAAAAGAGCACGTCTGCTTTTTGCGTGCGCGCGATTTCGGCAAGGTGATCTGGCCGGAATGTCCGGCTCAGGATGCATGTAGCGCCGATCTGCATCGCGTAGGCCAGCGCGAACAGAAACAATGAATGCGTAAGCGTACCGGGCGCCAGGATGACGCTGCGCTCATCGAGTGCAAATTGCGTCTGAGCGGCCGCAATACTGCGAACCCACGAACGATGATTGCGACGATAACCCTTGGGCAGGCCGGTAGACCCTGACGTGAAGCCGGTATAAAAATCCTTCTCAGCATCCACCTCCGGCCATTCTTCAAGCGCTGCAATCGGTCCCATGAGTTGCGATAATCCGGAAAAACTCAATTGATCATGGGTCAAAACAATTTTGGCACGACATGCCAGTTCGCTCTCCAGAGTTATAACCAGAGCAGGCTTCAGTTCGTCCAATAGTCTTTCGCTGGCTTGTTGTGGCCATTGCGTGTCGAGGATTTGCGCTTCCCGTCCCATGCGGATAGTGGCAAGAAAAATTGCTGCCAAAGCAGGAGAGTTCGGGAGATGAATCGCGACGGGTGCGTTAGACGGGGCTTGCGTAGCAAGCCAGTTGGCGAGCTTTCGTAACAAAGTTTCAAGCGCCAGCCAATTAATTGTCTCGCCATCAAAAAAAATGGCGCTCTGCAATGGTGCGGCGCTTGCATATGTCGCGATGGCCCCGCCGACGATCACGCCGACGATCCTTTAGTCCGGGATTGGTTGAAATAAACGACCAGCGTTGCCGCAAGAAAAACCTTGATGAGATCGCCAGGAACAAAAGTCATGGCAGCTAGCATCGCCGCTTTGAGACTCATCCCGCTGGTCCAGGCAAGCCACGGTATCCCGAATGCATAGACAGTGAGAACGCCGCCTGCCAAAGCGCCTGTCATCGCGCGCATAAACAGGATCGTGCGATCGGCGGAAGTCTGTGCAGTTGGGCCGCCGATCAATCCTGTTACATAGGCCCCGGGTATCCAGCCGATGAGAAAACCCGCCGTCGGTGAGGCCAATACGCCAAGCCCGCCACGCCCGCCCGCCAACAACGGCATGCCAAGCAGGACCACAAGCAGAAACAGCAACACCGCCAGAGCTCCACTGCGCGCTCCGAGCAAAAGTCCGCATAACATCACGCCGAGTGTTTGCGCGGTGACCGGAACCCCTGCAGCAATGGGAATATCCAGCCGTGGAAGCAGGCCGAAGGTGGCGATAAGCGCTGCGAATAGACAAATGCGAACGAGCAGACGATTGCCACTCACGATGTTCACCGTTGACGCTCCAGGCTCGCAGCCGAAGACTGCATGCCATAACCGCGTGCATCCAGCGAATCCCCCATGTGATCGGCGATTCTCAGAACATTGGAAATAAAGGGAGCTATTATGCGCCAGTTCGCGCGCCGCCCTGTTCGTGCACGCCAGGCTTCGGCATGTTTCTGCCATGTTTCAAGCAAGAGCGGTACGAGACGAATGACCAATGCGATACAAAAGGAAAGCCGCATGAAGTCGAGGCCGGTGTGGCGCAGCGGCTTTAGCAGCCAGGAAATCGCGTCCATCAATGCCTGCATGGGAGTTGACATGGTCACAAGATCAGCCAGCAGGATCATCAATGCAAGCCGTGCGACGGAGGCAATGCCTGCGGGCAAGCCGCCAATATACCATTGTGCAAAAAACACTGCGGCGATGATTGGCCATAAGGGTTTGAGCAAAAGCAATCGCCGAAAAACCTTCGCGCCCAGAACAAGAAAGAACAGACACGCGAAGGCCAGCGTTGCAGTCAGGTAGATGGCGCTTTCAATGTGCAATGCGAGTGCTGATAAAATCGCCAGCATGAACAGTTTAAAGCCCGCCGGCAATTTATGCAGCCACGTCGGGGGATAATGATAAAGCCCGGTCATTGGGCGGCCTGCAGCAGCGGACGCACGCGAGACATACAGGCGTCGCGATAGGTTGATAATACCTTCGCCGGAGGGCCATCGGCGAAAACGGTTCCACCGTCGATCCAGATAATGCGGTCGAATTGCGCAAGCAATTCGAGATCATGGCTCGCCATCAGAATGCGCTGCGGCAGGCCGTCCAGTCTGTTCATGAGACCATGGCGTGTTGGCAGGTCGAGGCTGGAAAAAGGCTCGTCCAGCAATAAAAGTTTGGGAGCGGTGATGATAACAGCCAGAATGCAGACCAATTGCTTCTGACCATCCGACAGTTCATGGATCGGCCGGTCGGCCCATTGGGGATGTCCGTGCGCCGCAAGTAAAGCTATTGCAGCTTCGCGCGCCTGTTTCGCGCCCTGACCCTTTTCGCGCAGGCCGAAGGCTATTTCTTCTGCGACTGTCGGAAA
>CAMDKB010000005.1 GCA_945901195.1 Rhizobium sp. Q54 | reverse complement strand
GTCAGATTGTGGTCCGGCCGGCAAGGTCGCTTCATCCATGCCGGTCACTGCAATGTCGAAGAATTACTGCCCGCTCGCGCAAGTTCCATCTCTGTAATCGCGACCAGAACTTCGGCACGTGTTTTCAGGTCCTTGGCTTCCAGAAGAGCTTGTTTTTCGCTTACCCCGAACGGGCTGATCATCGAAAGTGCATTGACCAGCATTTCCGTCGGAGTTTCTTTTATTTCCTTCCAGTCTACTTGTAGCTGCCGAACTTCCGCAAATCGGCGCAATGCTTCAACAACGCTTTTCCGATCAACGATATCCTCCCCTGCACGATCTACCAGATCCGCAGTAAACTCATCATATTCTACTGTGCACTGACGATACGGTGTCACGACACTGAGTTCTTCTTCAATTCGAAAGCGTGCAACGCCATTTAACGTGAGCATGTATCGGCCATCACCGGTTTCCGCAAATTGGGTGATCCGGCCCACGCATCCCACGTCGTGAATATCGATCTGTTGAACGCCCCCGCCGCGGGCGTCTTTTGGTTGCACCATCCCGATCAACCGATGCGACTTAAGCGCATCGTCAAACATGGAGACATAGCGCGGTTCGAAAATATTTAGAGGCATCTGTCCACGCGGCAACAACAATGCTCCCGGCAAAGGAAAGATTGGGATAGGGTTCGCCAGCTCGGCGACGCTCGTGTAGGGCCTGTTGATGCTCATGCTGACCCTGTTCTTTCATTTGTACTCAGGAAAAAAGCATTCCCGACAGTTTCCGCCTTGCAGCGATGGTATCAGGATCCATCGGACCCCATGCTTCAAAAAACTGCAGCAATTGCCTTCTTGCTCCATCATCATCCCATTTGCGATCCCTGCGGATAATTTCAAGAAGTGCTTCGGCGGCCAGTTCTCTTTGACCGCCGCCATTATAGGCCAAGGCAAGATCAAAACGCGTCTTATGATCTGCGGGGTTGGCCGCCACTTGTTCCTCAAGGGATCCAAAATCGCCAACTTCCGCTGCTTGTTCAGCCAGCACTACTGCTGCTCTGGCGGCTCTTAGCTCTGGCGCTTCCTTGCCGGTGGCAGGCAAAGTCTCGAGCACCGATTTTGCTGAGGATAAATCTCCGCTTTCCAGATGCCCGCGAGCTAGTCCCCCCACGGCTTTGGGGTTTTGCGGTTCGAACTGGAGCGCAGCATCAAAAGCCTCAATCGCTGCCGGAAAATCCCCCGCCTCAAGCGCCTCTTCAGCCGCAGCAATGAGCTCATCTGCTTGACCCGCGATTGGACCAACGATCCGCTCGATAAAACCTTTTACCTGGCTTTCAGGCAAAGCCCCCGCAAAACCATCCACCGGCTGGCCCTTCTGGAAAGCGACTACCGCCGGAATGGATTTGATACCGAGCTGACCGGCGATCTGGGGATGCGCCTCGATGTTCATCTTGACGAGTTTCACTGTTCCAGCAGCAGCACTGACGACTTTGCGTAAAATAGGATCGAGTTGCTTGCAGGGTTCACACCACGGCGCCCAGAAATCCACGAGAACCGGCTGGCGCGTGGATTCTACCAGAACATCCTGTCTGAACGTTGCCGCAGTTGTTTCTGTGACTGTGTCTTCCCCAGCCTGCCCAGTTGCAATCTGCTGACTTGCTACGTCATTCATTACTTGTCTCCCGGCCAAACAGCGCCTTATTCTTGTGGTTACCTTGTGCGACCCACACTTATGGAATGCAATCAGCTTTACAACTGTGTTTCAGAAACCAAATTCATGTTTCTAAGAAACTTCTAAACAGGACGATTGCAATCCCTCCCGCTTTGCGGCATATACCGCCCGTCACGCTACCTGCGTGTGGATGCGGGAGTAGCTCAGGGGTAGAGCACAACCTTGCCAAGGTTGGGGTCGAGGGTTCGAATCCCTTCTCCCGCTCCATTTCAGGTACGTGATTAAAGGACTTTCGAGCCCCTTGGCCCGCCTTCTGGGTAGTCAATTTCTTCTGATCAGAGATAATCCCTGTTTCGATATCAATCGAACCCTCTGAATTATCGATCAAAAATTAACCGTAGAAATTTTATGGCTTTTACCTTTTGCCAATGTCTTGCGGCGCAGGCGATTGCCTCATAGCATCGGGCATGGTCAGCGCTCTCATCACCATCAGGAATGCACGCGCCAAAGATGCAGTAGGCATCGCAGAGGTCCACGACCTTTCGTGGCGGGAAGCTTATCGAGGCATAATTCCCGGACGTGAACTGGAGAAAATGATATCCCGTCGCGGCCCACGTTGGTGGGGCAATGCAATTTCACGAGGTTCGAACATTCTGGTTCTGGACTTCAATGAAAGGATTGCAGGGTATGCGACATACGGCCGCAATCGTCTCCGGGCTATGCCATATCGCGGCGAAGTGTTCGAACTCTATCTCTCACCCGAATACCAAGGCCTGGGATTCGGGCGACGCCTGTTCAAGGCTGCGCGGACAGACCTGGAGCGGCACGGTTGCCAAGCGGCAATTGTGTGGGCCTTGGAAGACAATGCACGCGCCATTACGTTCTATGAGCATATGGGCGGGCGGATCCTCAGGCGGGCGCCCGAGAAGTTTGGAACCGACGTTCGGGAACGGGTAGCCTTTGTTTTCGAATAGGGCTTCACTCGGAATCACAATAAAATTGCTGACCCGATGGCTCGTCGCAGGTAAACAGGCGAACCCAAATCTTTGTACAGGCGGAACCGGCCAAAAGTTATGATGCTCCTGCGGTCAGCGCTATTCAACCTGCTTTTCTACGCCAATCTCATCACTCTGATGATACTCGGCTTGCCCACACTATTGATGACCCGTCACGCAGTATTTTCACTTGCCCGAATATGGGCAAAGTCTTCACTTTGGTTGCTGAAGGTGATCTGCGGCACGTCAGTGGAATTTCGTGGCGTTCAAAATATTCCCGAAGGGGGCTATATCATTGCTCCAAAACACCAATCCATTTGGGAAACCTTTGCGCTTTGCCTGTATTTTCCCGATTTTTCTTTCATCATCAAACGGGAGCTGACGTGGATTCCAGTATTTGGCTGGTATCTTAAGAAGGCGGAACAGATCGCAATAAACAGGTCTTCCGGATCGGCGGCCTTGTCGGAAGCCAGTCAGCGATCACGCGAAATTCTCGCGGCCGGAAGACAGCTATTCATCTTTCCAGAAGGTACGCGTAGGCCGGTCGGCGCTCCGCCCGTCTATAAATTTGGAGTGGCTCACATCTACACGCAGGCGAATGCCCAATGCCTCCCTGTCGCCTTGAATTCGGGTCTATTCTGGCCGCGCCGCAGTTTTTTGCGTCTGCCAGGCACAATTCTGGTTGAGTTCCTGGAGCCCATACCGCCCGGGCTCGACCGGGGAACATTCTTCAATTTGCTTCAGGATAGAATGGAGCAGGCAACAAACAAATTGATCGACGAATCCGTGCGGGCTAATCCGAAGCTATCAGAGCTGTTGAACCCGACAGCCGGCTAAAATTGGTCATTTCCGGGAAATGGTCAGTTTTCCGGGGTCTTCTCGCGTAATTTATCGAGTTTTCCCATGAACGCAGTCAGTTGATTTTCTATGGACTGACGCAACCGTGCAGCGCTGCCGGGATATTCGCGCAAGACACGTTGAAACAACGCGCGCGGGATACGCAACACACTTGTCGGCTCACGCGCGATAGCAGTCACCTGATTTTCGGTAACCGCAATCATAGCCATTTCACCAAGCAGCCCGCCCATACTGATAACCATAGCGGAGCCGTCATCTAGATCGTTTCGATAAAGGGCAAGCGATCCACTTAAAACGAAAAAGCCGCCTTCAGACCGATCGCCCCGGCGAACCAGGGTTTCGCCAGTTGCGAGTGTTCGCGTATCCGTTGAAAACGCGAGAACCCGAAGTGCCTCTTCATCCAGTTCGGACAAAACAGGCAACCTCGCCAGCATCGCAATTTCATCTTCCAGCGACATAAATTGAGCCTATCATTTCACCCGGAGGCGATTTTACGGAAATCAGACTCCGCCATCACACTTTGTCGTCAAGCCATTAGCCTTCAAGGCTCAAGGCACCAATTTATATCCACCCCCTTCGGTGACCAGAAGTTGCGAATTTGACGGATCCTTCTCAATTTTCTGCCGCAATCGATAAATGTGGGTTTCCAGTGTGTGCGTCGTGACATTGGAATTGTATCCCCATACTTCACGCAACAGGATTTCACGCGTCACGACTTGCATCCCAGCCCGGTATAAATGGCGGAGAATTGCGGTCTCTTTTTCGGTAAGTCTGAGTTTGGCGCCCTTCTCTGCAATAAGTTGCTTGGCGCTCGGTTTGAACAGGTACTGGCCGATCTGAAACGACGCATCGTCAGTGGATTCGTGCTGGCGCAAATGGGCCCGTATACGCGCAAGTAAAATGGCAAACCTGAAGGGCTTATTCACATAATCGTTGGCACCGGACTCCAAACCCAGAACGGCATCCGCGTCCGTAACCTGCCCGGTCAGCATGATTATAGGTCCTTTGAAGCCATCTTTGCGGATGATCTTGACAGCTTCCCGACCATCGATATCGGGCAAACCAACATCCATAATGATCACATCAGGCGGACTTGCGCGAACAGCTGCAATGGCTTTCGTGGCCGTATCAACTTCGATTGTTGAAAATTCTTCATACAGCGCCAGCTGCTCCGCCAGTGTTCCTCGAAGTTCGTTATCGTCATCTGTGATGAGAATTTTGCGGACTTGGGTCATGAGTTTCTCGCGGCGCTTGGTTTAGAATTCTCGCCCGGCGACCTCCTCCGGTATACGGAATAAATCGGACGATAATTCCTGCGGAACCTGATCGAATCCTGTCTGACACGCAACCATATTTATCATAAACTGGCCGCGACCGGCCCGTGATAACTAACCGCGCTTGCTTCAACCCTGTGTGAACTGCGAAATGCTCTCGAGAATCCAGGCCCCGCGCCCGGGAAGAATAACGCGATTGATTTTTGTTCCGTCTTTGGGGCTAACGCCCCGCTCCGGACCTATAATCAGCGGGAAACTGGTCGGTCCCGGCTTCCAGATACCTTGTGTCGTCGGAAGATCTGGAACCGCGTGGCAAAAGATCGAAGGCGATGGCAAGACACCGCGAGGCCGTTTCAGAATCGTTTCAGGGTTTTGGCGTGCTGACAGGAACAGGCGCCCTAATTCTCAGATCCCGCTGCGTCCAACCCGGCTTGTTGACGGTTGGTGTGATGCCAAAGAAAGCGGCCCCTACAATCGCTTGATTTCACTCCCATCTCCCATGGGACATGAGAGACTTTGGCGGGCGGACAATCTTTATGATTTCGTTCTGGTGCTCGACTACAATTACACCCGACGAAGTAGAGCTCGTGGCAGTGCAATATTCTTCCACATCTGGCAAAGCCCCACCAAACCAACTGAGGGCTGCGTTGCCATAGATTTCAAGCAGATGTTGAAGATCCTGCCGCGTCTGTCAGCTGGAGCAACCTTGGCAATTTGTTGAGAATCGCCTAGCCTGCCGCAACTGCCCTATGACCAAATATGGCCGTACCAACTCTGACATGTGTCGCACCAAGTTGAATCGCCAGCGGAAAGTCAGAGGTCATACCCATCGAGAGGTTTGGTAGTGACAAATCTCCAGCCAATTTAGCCAGCCGGGCAAAATAGGGCGAGGCCTGTTGACCGACTGGCGGGATACACATCAGGCCTTCCACAGCCAGCCCGTAGACATCGCGGCATTGGCCTAGCAAGAACATAGCGGCATTGGGCATAATTCCGGATTTTTGTTCCTCGGCGCCGATATTCACTTCGATCATATATCGCAATTTCTTGTTCTGCTTTTCCTGCTCGGCTGCCAACACTTTCGCCAGACGTTCCCTGTCCACCGTTTCAATAACGTCAAAAAGATGTACAGCTTCCTTTGCCTTGTTGGTTTGCAGCGGTCCGATAAGATGGAGCTGAACATCTGGATATTTTGCTCTCAGAAGTGGCCATTTCTCCTGTGCTTCCTGCACTCGATTTTCACCAAACACTCGATGCCCCAATTGAATCAGGACTTCAATTGCGTCTGCAGACTGCGTCTTGGACGCAATCACAAGCTGCACTTTCTCGGGCGCTCGATTGGCTTGCCGCGCAGCGCGCACTATCTCCTCGACGACCGCCCGATATCGTTGCTCCAGACTGTTGGCGAGTGAAAGGCTTTCCATTTCAGTTCTTGCACTCCGCCGGGTTGTTCGGGGACATCACCATATTGTTGCCGTTTCTCGCAACTCAATTCCCATCATGAGTTCAAATACGATCCGCCATTTTGTTTCAGGAATTGGATAGATGCGCATGGCATGGTATCAGAAAGCAGCGATCGGACGGAAGTCCGTTCATCGCTGGCCAGCCAAGTCCCTGTTCCGAAGGCAAGCTTTACTATGCTTCCAAAGCTGAAATTCGCTCTAGCGCCAATCCTCCTGACGTTCTCGCTGGGAGGGTGTCTCCAGCCTATGTATGGCGGTATCGGCGGCGACAACCTGCGTTCCGAGCTTGCCGCGATTAAAGTCGAACCTATCTCCGACAGGATTGGCCATTACCTGGGCAATGAACTCGTCTTTGCGTTGAACGGCACTGGATCGGAAATCACTCCGAAATATCGCCTTGTCGTTTCCGTCGCCGAAAAAGTTCAGACGCCCCTGATCGATACCATCAGCGGACGTGCGACCGCCGGCACGGTTGTTGTTGATGCGAATTATCGGCTTACGCCCGTCGGCGCTTCAGAGCCCATTGCCCAGGGAACAGCCTTCGTCGCTGCCGGCTATGATCGTACGAGTCAGCGCTTCGCAAACGTTCGGGCAGCGCGGGATGCGGAGATCCGGACGGCAAAAGCACTTGCTGACCAGATACAAATCAGGATTGCCAGCGCGTTGTCCGAGCGGAAATAGGTGGCCCTTGGTTGCCGTAACACACCGCGACGCAGACAGATTTGTTGCATCCAGGAACCCCGCGATCGATTTGTATCTGGTGTTCGGTAGCGATTCTGGCCTGATAAGTGAGCGGGTCCAGTCCATATTGAAAAGTTCAGGTCTGAACCCTGCCAACCCAGATCAAATTTCCAAGATCGATGGTGATGAAATTGCAAACAATCCCGGATTGTTGTTCGAAGAGGCACACGGCATCAGTTTATTTGCAGAAAAGCGCGCGATCCTTATCCGTGCCGGGGGCAAACAGATCAATTCGGCACTTGAGGCTATAATCGAAGCCCCAGCCTCTGATTGCAAGATCATCGTCCTGGCTGGATCGCTTCGCAAAGATGCACCCTTGCGAACGCTGGCAACGAGAGCCAAAAATGCTGCCGCCATTGAATGTTATCCTGATCAAGCCGCCGATCTCGAACGGCTGATTGATAACGAATTGGCCAAAGGCGGACTGAGCATTGATCCGGCAGCTCGGCATGTTCTAGTTGGCTTGTTAGGCGACGACAGACTTTCAACGCGTGCCGAACTCGAGAAATTGGTGCTTTACGCTCATGGAAAAGAGAGAATTGCAGAAAGTGATGTCATGAATGCAGTTGCCGATGCTTCTGTACTTGCCTTGGATAACATTGTGTTTTCAGTATTTTCCGGAAGTCTGTCGTTTCTGGGAGATGTCGGCTCCCAAGTTTACACGAGTTCATCTGAAGTTTTTCCGCTCATTTCCGCGGCTACCCGTCATTGTCAACTGCTCAATCTAATCCGGATTGAAGTTGAAGCTGGAGTGAGCCTCGATAACGCGGTTGAACGCAATGCAGGTCGAATCGTATTCGGAGCTCGCCGGAAGACGCTGAGCTATCAGGCTGGCTATTGGAGGAGCGCTGCACTTAGTCAATGTTACAGCGATCTGGTGCATTCGACACTCGAAACCCGCAGAGAGCCAAATCTCTCCAGCGCAATCGTAATGAACGCCTTACTCACCATCGCGCGCCGGTGTCAGACGCTACGCCGCGCCGCGTAGTTACTCCTTCAATAGGGCGATACGATCAGCTTCTTAACCTTCTGCACAATTCATCAAGTTGTTCTAGTGACTTGTATTTTATTGCCAACTCACCTTTATCGCCGCGATGTTTGATTTCCACCACCAGACCCAGGGCATCGGTCAACGCTTGCTCCAGAGATTTCGTATCCGGATCCTTGCCCTTGAGTGTTGATTTTGAGCCTGAAGCCGTTGAATTGTGAGATTCTGCCCCATTGCTCTGTCCCAAGCGTTCGAGATCACGAACACTCAAGCCTTGTTCGATAGTCCGTTTCGCCATCGAATCTATATCTGGGAAAGCAAGCAAGGCACGCGCATGCCCAGCGGAAATATCACCAGAGGCCAGCAAGTTCCGGCTATATTCAGGCAATTTCTGAAGTCGTAATATATTGGCAATGTGGCTTCGACTTTTGCCGATGATGCGGGACAAGTCGGCCTGTGTATACCCAAATTCCGTCGCAAGCTGTTCATAGGCGCGCGCTTCGTCCAGGGCGTTCAAATCTGAGCGCTGGACATTCTCGACGATGGCTAGTTCCAGAGCCTCGCCGTCAGAAACGTCGATGATAATAACCGGAACCTCGTGAATACCGGCAATCTGGGCTGCCCGCCAACGCCGTTCACCGGCTATGATCTCATAAGCATTCATCGCGCCTTTCACGTTTCGAACGAGGATAGGTTGGATAACACCTTTCTCCCGAATTGAATTGGCCAATTCTGCAAGTGCGTCCGCATCGAAATTGCGGCGAGGATTCTTGGGATTGGCGTGGACAAATTCGATTGGGACCTTGCGCTGGCCTGAAGTGTTTTCGCTCACGACAGCCGGCTCCAGGGCATTCTCACCCATCAAGGCGGCAAGGCCGCGGCCCAGGCCCAGTCGTTGTTTATTTTCGTCCGCCATTGATTTGTCTTCCATGCCGCATTGAACCAAGGCCTTAGGTCAGGCCGCGCACAGCGCTTTTTCCCGCTGAATGATTTCAGACGCGAGTTTTAGATATGCCTGGCTGCCCGCACACTTCAAATCATAGAGCAACACTGGTTTTCCATGTGAGGGCGCCTCGGAAATGCGAACATTGCGAGGGATAATAGTGTCATAGACTTTTGCGCCCATATGCTTGCGGACGTCAGCGACGACTTGACTGGCTAGGTTATTGCGGGGGTCGAACATTGTCAGAACGACTCCATGAATGGTCAGCCCGGGATTTAAGGTGCGCTTGACTTGTTCAACAGTCGACAGGAGCTGTGAAAGGCCCTCCAGAGCAAAAAACTCGCATTGCAGGGGGACTAGCACACTATTAGCGGCAGCAAGCGCATTAACCGTAAGCAGGTTTAATGAAGGCGGACAATCAACCAGTACATAGGTGAAAGGAGTGTAGTCCGGATCTGAAATTTTTCCCAACTCGTCAATCGCTTTTTTGAAGCGATGCGCTCGATCAGCGGATGCAGCAATTTCAAGTTCCACTCCAAGCAGATCGAGGGTAGATGGCGCTATGAAAAGCCCCGGAACTGACGTGGGCTTGGCGGCTTGGCGGAGCGTACCTTCCCCCACCATGACATGATAAGTGGAAGATTTGCGATTGTTTTTTTCAATGCCGAGGCCTGTGGAGGCATTCCCCTGAGGGTCGAGATCAGCGATCAATACTTTTTCACCAATAGCGGCAAGCGCAGTACCCAGATTGATGGCTGTGGTTGTCTTCCCAACTCCGCCCTTTTGATTGGCCAGAACAAGAACTCTCATGGAAGTGCCTCGGATTATGGAAAGAAAGATCCAGATCGCTGGGTCATGGAGCCTGTTCGCGCCATTTGGCCTTGATGATCTGTGCATTAGGCTCAGTCGCGCTGGTTAAAAATTCTAGCGCAACGCTACTAAATATAGGTGTGCCCGTCAATTCAGACGCCACATCTTGTCCCTTCATAAAAATTCCGAGAGCCCCTTTTTTTAACAATGGCGCACTCATTTCCAGAAGGGATGGCAATGCGGTAAGTGCCCGCGCAGTTACTATCTCAATTTCCGGCAAATCTCCAACAACATCTTCCACACGGGCGTTGTGCACGGATACGGGTGCGCCTGTTTCGCGGGCCACTTCCCGCAGGAACGCGCACTTGCGATGATCACTTTCGATGAGATGAACAACTGCGCTTTCATATTCAACTAGGAGGATCGCAACGACTAGGCCGGGAAAGCCTGCTCCAGAGCCAAAATCAGCCCATTTACGGGCTTGCGGCGCCAAGCGTACCAATTGAGCGCTATCGGCAAAATGCCGTGTCCACAATCCGGGCAAAGTGGACGGACCCACAAGATTTTTGACTCTTTGCCATCTCAGCAAAAGATTTTCGTATATTTTAAATCGTGCTATTGTTTCACGTGAAACATCGGGCAAGCCTTGAAGTGCATTGGTTTCAACGTCCCCATTCATCCTGACTGCTGCCTTTTATCGTTATTTTCCATTGATCGGACATAAGAAAGCAAAGCAGCGAGCCCCGCAGGGGTTACACCCTCAATACGCGCAGCTTGCCCCAATGTCCCGGGGCGAATTTGATCAAGACGATTTCTAATCTCAGTTGATAGCCCAACGATTTTTTCATACCTAAGATCTGATGGGATCTTTCTTCCCTCCTCCGCCTTGAACGTATTAATATCAGCCTGCTGGCGCCGAAGGTAAACTTGGTAAGTAGCATCATTCTCGATTTGCCGTGAAATCCCTGGCGCTATCGCGCTCATTTCAGGCCAGATAGCAACAAGATCATCCCATGTAATTCCAGGATAGGACAACAACGTGTAGGCGTCGCGCGTGATCCCATCCTGGTTGACACTCAGGCCTAGAACCTTTGCCTGACTTGACGTCAATGTTTTCGATTTAAGTAATAACGTGGCTTCGACTAGCAGCTTCATCTTTTTCGTAAAAAAGCATGCTCGGGCGGCACCTACACAACCCACTTCAAGCCCTAGGGGCGTCAACCGCTGATCAGCATTATCAACGCGCATGGAAAGCCTGTACTCTGCGCGTGAAGTAAACATCCGATAAGGTTCGGTGATACCGCGGGTTACGAGATCGTCGATAAGAACTCCGATATACGCTTGCGACCGATCGAGAATAAATTGAGCTTTGCCAAGAGAGTTGGCTGCAGCGTTTATCCCAGCCATTAACCCTTGTGCCGCAGCTTCCTCGTAGCCGGTGGTACCATTGATCTGACCCGCCAAAAAAAGTCCTGGCATTTTCTTGACCTCTAAACCCACAGTCAATTCTGTCGGATCGACATGATCATATTCAATAGCATAACCGGGACGGAACATTTCGACAGTCTCAAGTCCTGGAATCGTCCGTAAAAACAGAAGCTGTACGTCCGCAGGTAGTGAAGTAGAAAGCCCGTTGGGATAAATAGTCGGATCATCCAAGCCTTCCGGCTCAAGAAAAATTTGATGGCTTTCCTTCTCGGCAAACCTGACAATCTTGTCTTCGATCGAAGGGCAATAGCGAGGCCCCCTTCCTATTATAGACCCCGAATACACAGCTGATTTCAAGATATTCTCTTGAATGATGTCATGGGTCTGCACGACCGTCCGCGTTATATGACACAGTGCAAGATTGGCAGGCGAAGTCTCCCCAGTCATACAGAATGGTTCCGGCTCCGAATCGCCAGGCTGTTCTTCCAAATTCGTCCAATTGATTGTCCGCCCATCAAGCCGGGCTGGTGTTCCAGTCTTCAGCCTCCCGAGACGCAAACCAATCTTTTCAAAACTTACGGATAAAGTATCGCATGGGGCTTCACCAACCCTGCCAGCGCGTATTTGCTCGCTACCAATGTGGATGATACCCCGCAGAAAAGTACCGGTCGTAACAACGATTGAACCGCATTCGAATCGTTGGCCGCCAGAAGTTAATGCACCCGTTATGCGGCCTCCCTCGATATCTAAAGATGAGATCTCAGCCTCTACCAGGTCCAAATTTGGATACTTGGACAGGATGGATTGCATGGCCTGCATATAGAGCTTTCGATCAACTTGAACCCGCGGCCCTCGAACGGCTGGCCCTTTGCTGCGGTTGAGGACACGAAAGTGAATTCCTGCCATGTCGGCAACACGGCCGATGAGACCATCCATGGCATCGACTTCGCGCACAAGATGACCTTTGCCAAGCCCGCCGACGGCCGGATTGCAAGAAAGCGAACCTATAAGTTTTAGCTTATGCGTAAACAGAGCTGTTTTAGCGCCCATCCGGGCCGCGGCCGCGGCTGCTTCACAGCCGGCATGGCCCCCTCCGACAACTATCACATCGTAAGATACTGCGCTCATGATCGTCGACTTCTCTTCTTAGGAAAATGTTTCACGTGAAACATTTTCCTACTTTCCCATGCAAAATCTAGAAAAAATCGCACCCAAAACATCTTCGGTTCCGATTCGACCCGTGATACGTCCCAATTGCTGAGCTGCTGCTCGTAACCATTCCAACGTAAGTTCAGGAAAACTTGCTGACGCGGATTCAATCAAAATATCGAGTATGCGTAGACACTCCTCAAGGCAAGCACGTTGCCGCTCATTCACAAAGACGATGGAATAAGACCGATCCCATGCACCACGACCTGCCTCAAGTATCTTCGCAAACAACGAATCTATTCCGCTACCGGTGACCGCCGAAATAATAACATCAGAATTGCGTATTACAAACTCTTTGCACAAATCTGACTTGGTATATACCATTAAAACCGGAGATCCTTCGAAATGTCCTGGATTGTCAACCTCCGCGGGTCCCAATGCAGTCAACCATAATACCAGATCCGCCTCCCGTCCCACTGACACTGCTTTCTCAACTCCAATGCGTTCAACTCGATCTTCGGTCCTCCGAATACCCGCAGTGTCAAAAAATTTCACGAGAAACCCGCCCAAATCAACAGGCACCTCAATCACATCACGCGTCGTACCGGCGACGTCCGTCACGATAGCAACGTCGCGCCTCGCTAATAAATTGAGCAGCGTGGACTTTCCCGCATTCGGCGGCCCCGCAATTACAACTTTAAACCCATCCCGCACAACCTCACCTGCGCCAACGCAGCCCAGATGTCCGTGGATTTGCGAGCGCAGCACATGAATCCGCTGCATGGCTTCCTCGAACACTTCCCGTGGAGCATCCCCCTCATCAGAAAAGTCAACGCTCGCCTCCAGCAAAGCCATGATATCCAGGAGCAGAATGCGCCACAGATTGCATTGATCGGAAGCTCTGCCATCCAATTGTGCGACCGCTTGTCGACGCTGCGATTCAGTCTCGGCCTCAAGAAGATCCGCCACACCCTCCAACCGGGAAAGATCTGTCTTACCGTTCAGGAACGCCCGTCGAGTAAACTCACCGGGTTCGGCAAGCCGGCAGCCCTCAATCGTCGACAACGCGATCAAAAGCGCCTTTTTCACCGCCCGGCTGCCATGAATATGAAATTCGAGACAATCCTCCCCGGTGAAGCTCGCAGGCCCCGGATGCCAAAGAGCAATTGCCTGATCGAGCACTTCACCTGAAACGGGATGGCGTAACTTCGCAAGCGTTGCCTGTCTGGCGACCAAGTGCCGACCAGCCATCCTTTGAATGATCTCGCCACACTTCGGCCCTGATGCGCGCAAAACTGCCAGCGCTGAGCGCCCTTCCGGCGTTGCAAAAGCGTAGATTGTTGCGTCCATTCCGGTCTCATAGACTGGAACGTTCAAACATGGAACAACAACACGAGTGAGCCTAAAAGGAAACGCCACGTGTCAGTAAACGAACTCACTTCAGCCGCGAGTCCATATCTCCTGCAGCACAAGGACAACCCGGTCCATTGGCGCGAATGGTCCCCCCGCGCTCTCGCTGAAGCTGAAACAGCGGGCAAACCTGTGCTCCTCTCCATTGGCTACGCCGCGTGCCACTGGTGCCACGTCATGGCCCATGAAAGCTTTGAGGACGAATCGACAGCGGCGCTGATGAATGAGTTGTTCGTAAACATAAAGGTCGACCGCGAGGAACGCCCTGATATCGATCAAATTTATATGGGCGCATTACACGCTTTAGGCCAACCCGGTGGCTGGCCCCTCACCATGTTTGTTACACCCGTTGGCGAGCCATTTTGGGGTGGTACATATTTCCCAAAAGAAGCTTCCCACGGGCGTCCATCTTTCAAACAGCTCTTGCAAGAAGTCGCACGTGTCTTCCGTGAATCGCCCGACAGGATATCCAGCAACACGAACGCTCTGAAGAAGGCCCTCACAGAACGCGAAAAAATGGAAGGCGGAGCCACGATAGCAAATTCTATACTCGATGAATTTGCCAAACGTCTTTATCCCCATATGGACATGACCAATGGGGGCATGCAAGGCGCGCCCAAATTTCCCAATACGCAGATACTGGAGTTCTTTCTTCGCGCAGCCAAGCGGACCAACGACAAGACATTTCTCGCGCCAGTACTCCTGACCCTGACAAAACTTTACGAAGGCGGAATACACGATCACGTCGGTGGTGGCTTTTCCCGCTACTCTGTAGATGAGAGATGGCATGTGCCGCATTTTGAAAAAATGCTTTATGACAATGCCCAACTGCTGGAGGTATATGCAACGGCCTGGCAAATCGACCGCAATCCGGTTTATCGCTCCGCTGCCGAATCTATTGTTGTCTGGCTGAAGCGTGAAATGATCGAGCCTTGTGGCGCATTCTCAGCCAGCCAGGACGCGGATAGTGAAGGTGTTGAAGGCAAATATTATTGCTGGACCCAGCAAGAAATAGCCGCTGTAATCTCACCATCAGACGCGCTGCTGTTTAATCGCTATTACGATGTTCAGGCCGATGGCAATTGGCAGGAGCTCCACACGGGCGCCCGCACCAACGTATTAAACAGGCTGCAGGGCATTCCAGCAGATGCGGCCGTTGAAGCCCGGTTGACTTCGATGAGACAGGAATTGCTGCAAAGCCGAAACCATCGTGTCCCACCGTTACGCGATGATAAGATCCTTGCTGACTGGAATGGCCTTATGATTGCCGCGCTGGCCCGGGCATCGACGGTCTTCAATGAACCCGAATGGATGGACTTTGCGACAGCCAGCTTTCATTCCGTTATCGATTCAATGACTCGCGTAACCGGATTGTCCCTGAGAATTGGCCATTCCCGCCGCGAAGGTAGGCTCGTATGGCCCGGCATGTCGTCTGATTATGCATATATGATACGCGCTGCCCTGATGCTGAACGAAAATGGCGCCCCTATACCCGAATCTCCCGGGAAGCCCTATCTGGAAATCGCAATCTGCCTCGCTCGTGCCTTGATAGAATTCCATGCCGACCCCAAGAGTGGTCTGCTATCCCTGCCCTCGAAAGATGCTGCCGACATCATTTACCGGACATACACGACACAGGATGATGCGACACCAAATCCAAATGGCGTGTTTCTACAAACGCTCCAAATATTGGCTTCGGTTACTGGCGATCCATTTTATACCGATCAGTGCAACCTTATGGTCAGCTCAATAAATACATTCGCGCTCAAGAACCCCTTTGGGCACGCCTCATTTCTGAATGCCATGGATTCCAGATTGAATTCATTTGAGGCGTTGGTCCTGGGTGTCGGACGAACAGAGTTTCTTTCGCTTCTCAGACAGGAACCATTACTGAGCCGATTCATTATCGAACTCGACGAAACAACGATAAATCAATCGCAGCGTTTCAACGCCAGAATGACCGAACAAAAAGCGTCAGTCTTTATATGCAAGGGCGAGGTCTGTTCGTTGCCGGTAACAGAAACTCATACCCTACGAGATGCTCTGTCAAAGTGAAATAGTGCATCGTGATCTCAGGGAATCATGACGCACTGGTCTTCTTGAACGGCAGTCGCGTAAAAAACGGCTCCGAATCGTGTCACTTCACCATCAGGTATTCATCGATTCAAAGAAGCTTGAATTTCCCTTGGGTGTTTCACGTAATTTACCTAGCAGGAACTCAATTGCATCCACCGTGCCCATGGGATTGAGGATACGTCGCAAGACATACATCTTCTTGAGGATATCCGGCGCAACGAGTAATTCTTCCTTTCTCGTCCCGGACCGGGTGATATCGATGGACGGGAACACGCGCTTGTCCGCGACCTTGCGATCGAGAATAATTTCCGAGTTTCCTGTGCCCTTGAATTCTTCAAAGATCACTTCGTCCATTCGCGAACCAGTGTCGATCAAGGCTGTGGCGATGATCGTCAGAGAACCACCTTCCTCGATATTTCTGGCTGCGCCGAAGAACCGCTTCGGCCGCTGGAGCGCATTGGCGTCGACACCACCGGTGAGCACCTTACCCGAGGAGGGAACAACCGTATTATACGCGCGGCCCAGACGTGTGATCGAATCCAGAAGGATGACAACATCGCGGCCATGTTCAACCAGACGCTTGGCTTTTTCGATGACCATTTCGGCAACCTGAACGTGCCGAACCGCAGGCTCGTCGAAGGTTGAGGAGACCACTTCGCCCCGGACAGAACGTTGCATGTCGGTGACTTCTTCAGGTCTTTCGTCAATCAGCAGAACAATCAAATAACATTCGGGATGGTTCGCGGTCACCGACTGGGCAATATTTTGCAACAGAACGGTTTTGCCGGTACGAGGCGGAGCAACAATCAGAGCGCGCTGGCCTTTGCCGATAGGCGAAACAATGTCGATGACGCGCGAGGAAACATCCTTCCTGGTCGGATCATCCACTTCCAGCCGGAGACGTTCATCGGGATACAGCGGCGTCAGGTTGTCAAAATGGACCTTGTGCCGGACCTTTTCCGGATCCTCGAAATTAATCGTATTGACCTTCACCAGGGCAAAATACCGTTCGCCCTCTTTGGGGCTTCGGATCAAGCCTTCAACCGTGTCACCGGTACGCAACCCGAATCGCCTAATTTGCGAGGGCGATACGTAGATATCGTCAGGCCCTGCCAGATAATTAGCGTCTGATGAGCGCAGGAACCCAAATCCGTCCTGTAGGACCTCGACTACGCCCTCCCCGACAATTTCGATATCTCGGCTCGCCAATTGCTTCAAAATGGCGAACATCAATTCCTGTTTACGCATGATCGAAGCATTTTCGACCTCATGCTCTTCGGCAAACGCCAACAATTCAGTCGGCGATTTGCTCTTAAGCTCTTGCAGCTTGATTTCCCGCATGGGGATATTCCTTGATCGGACGAACCGGACAAAGGCCCGGTTTTAGGAATGGGAATTGGCTGGCGCTGGGAGCTTTATTGCAGTCCCGCCGACACCAGAAAATCTCAGGAAGCCGGGCCGTCAGCAAATCAGGGAGGAAATATAGGAATATGATGAAACACACTTCAACGCAAGTAGGATGTCCCACTTGACACATGCCAGCGCTAAAATGGTTTAACGATAACGAGCAACACGATTCCAATCATGAGCAACGTCGGCACTTCATTCAATATTCGAAAAAATTTCTGGCTGCGCTGCGATTTATCAGCTTCCAATGTCCGGCGTTCCGAAGACAAGAAGCCATGAATACCGCTCATTGCGATCACAAGTGCAAACTTCAATAGAAACCATCCCTCATGCCAGAACTCACCGGCATACCCCATCCAGAGACCTGATATCCAGACAAGACACAGCGCCGGAGTCATGATGAATTTCAGGAGGCGCCGCTCCATGACCTTCAACATTTCGCTGCTGGCAGAACCACGCTCAACATCAGCATGATAGACAAATAATCGCGGCAAGTAGAGCATTCCTGCCATCCACGAAATGACCGATATGATATGTAACGCCTTGATCCCAAGGATCATCAAAGACTACTCCGCTTTCAGGATCTGATCACGCGGAGCATCTTCTCGACATGTTCGATCGGCGTCGCCGGCAAGATTCCGTGCCCCAGATTAAATATATGCGGACCGCCCGAAAATTCAGAGATTATACGCCGAACCTCCGTTTCAAGACTGTTTCCACCCGCCAGGAGTACAAGAGGGTCCAGATTACCTTGGACAGTCTTCCGGCTCTGAACACGTTGAGCTACCCATCGGGTGTTGTCGGACGTGTTCAGCCCCAATGCATCAATCTCGTTGCAATCAAGAAACTCCGTGAGATGAGTCGAAACACCTCGTGGAAAAGCGATTATTCGCGCTTCGGGACATTTCGCTTTCACCCCACGGGCGATCTGCAGAATCGGCTCCAGCGACCATTTGCGAAAAGCTGGGCCAGGCAAGACCCCTGCCCAGCTGTCGAATATCTGTACAACCTCGACACCCGCAACGATCTGGCGGACCAGATAATCAATGGAAGCCGTCACCAGTTTAGCGATCAGCTTTTCCAACAGCTCAGGATGACGGTAGGCGAACAAACGCGCCGGGGCCTGATCGGGTGTTCCTTTGCCCGCGATCATATAGCTTGCCACCGTCCAGGGCGCGCCGCAGAACCCAATCAGCGCGACGGAGGAAGGGAGCGCTCCCTTGACCCGCTCGATTGTCTCAAAAACCGGCTCCAATAGCTTCATGTCAATTTGATCATGGAGCCTTGCCAAACCGGCTGCATCCTCAATGGGCTGCAATCTTGGGCCTTCGCCCTGCTCGAATGAGACATTCTGGCCGAAAGCTTCAGGAATGACCAGAATGTCGCTGAACAGGATGGCTGCATCAAAACCAAACCTCTCGATTGGTTGCAGCGTTGCCCGGCTTGCCAGCGCAGGCGTGAAACAGAAATGGATGAAGCTTTCGCTGGTAGCCCTGATCTCCCTATATTCAGGAAGATAACGCCCTGCTTGCCTCATCAACCAGACTGGCGGGCGTGGGAGCACTTTTCCAGCCAATGCTTCTAAAATCAATTTGGGTTTGACTGGCTGTGGCTGGGGAAGGGTCACTCGGTAACCTATCTAATAGAGATTCTAGAATCTATTTTAGGGTTTAGGCTGTGGGAATCAAACATCGAATTAAAGCCTGAAAAATCCGCATTGGATTCACATCCAAAATCTCGGGACAATTATTACTCCACATCTGAATGGAATAAAAAGACCATAAATAACAGATAGTTATTAAAATAGTAGAGAGTGACTTGCCGTGGAAAAGTATTTATTTCTGTTCTTCCCCGCAGTTCATACTCCATGACGCAAGTTGCGCGTCTGTTGACAAGACAGCAGGGATATCTCCTCAGTTGGCGATGCTCCGGAGTTTTCGAGTGTTATCCCCGTATCCCCGGGGGCTGTGGACAACCGCAGGCATCCAAGAGAGTACCAAGTGAATCGCAACTACTTCCATCTGCATCTTGTCTCGGATGCGACCGGTGAGACCCTGATCGCCGTCAGTCGTGCCGTCGCTGCACTTTTCCAGAGCGCTGCGTCAATTGAACATGTATATCCACTGATTCGTTCCCGCGCGCAGCTCGACCGGGCAATTGCAGAAATTTCATCAGCGCCGGGAATAGTCCTATTCACGCTTGTCGACGAAGAATTATCTGAAGTTCTTCAGGCTGCCTGCTCGGAAATGGGAAGTCCCACTCTTTCCGTGTTGCAGCCGGTTCTCAGTCTTTTTCAGTCCTACCTGGGGGCAGTTTCTACTTCCCGCCCGGGCGCCCAACACATGCTCAACGCAGAGTACTTCAAACGGATTGATGCACTCAACTTCACGATGATGCATGACGATGGGCAGCAGCCGGAAAATTTGGAGCAGGCGGATGTATTGCTTCTCGGTGTCAGCCGCACGTCCAAGACGCCAACCAGCATTTACCTGGCTAACCGGGGCGTCAAGACAGCGAATATCCCGCTTGTGCCTGGTGTCCCGCTACCTTCTTTGGTCACAAGCCTGAAAAAGCCGCTGGTCATAGGCTTGATCGCGTCACCGGAACGTATAGTTCAAATTCGTCAGAACCGCTTGTTGACACTGAATGCAGATCAGGAAACTCCGTATGTCGACCGTCTGTCTGTGGCTGAGGAAATAGCCCAGTCCAAAAAGCTTTTTGTAGCCCATGGCTGGCCGATCATAGACGTCACCCGCAGATCCATTGAAGAAACAGCAGCTGCGATTATGGACTTTTACAAGGAACACAAACTGCGTCTTGCGACTGAAAGCTGATGGGAGGACACTAAAATGTCCCACCTCTGGTTGGGTCAGAACCCGCTTGTGCTTGTTTCCGGAAGCAAAGTTCGCAGTCGTATTCTGACCGCCGCAGGGCTACCCCATGAAATCTGTCCGGCCGCTATTGATGAGCGGGCACTCGAGATCATGGCCGGCGATCAAGATGGATCCAAGGTCGCATTGATGCTGGCGCACGCTAAAGCAGCGTCCGTATCTGCGCAAAAGCCCGGAAGGCTGATCCTGGGTGCGGATCAGACACTGACTCTTGCATCACGATTATTCCACAAGGCAGAGTCCTTGGTAGACGCGCGCCAGCAGTTGATGATGCTCAGAGGGCAAGCACATCAATTGAACTCTGCCCTGGCGTTGGTTCAGGACGGGACTCTGCTTTTCTCCACCGTGATCAGCGCCACCCTCAAGAAGCGCAATTTTTCAGCTGCATTTCTTGAAAACTATCTGGAAGCGGCAGGGCCGGACATTCTATCCAGCGTGGGATGCTACAATATCGAAGGAATTGGCATTCAATTGTTCGACAAGATCGAAGGTGACCAATACACAATCATGGGGTTGCCCATATTTCCATTGTTGCATCATTTGCGAAATCATCATCTCATAATAAGCTGAGACACGTGGCTGAAATGGGTTGGACCGGAACACCATGATCATAGGACTGACCGGCTCCATCGGAATGGGGAAATCGACCATTGCCGCGATGTTTCGCGACGAAGGCATTCCCGTTCATGATTCGGATGCCGCAGTGCATTCACTCTATCGCGGTGCCGCTGTTCCAGCCATCGCCAGGCATTTTCCAACGGCTATTGTTGACGGTGTTGTCGATCGAGCCAGGCTCGGTCCTGAGGTTCTGGGCAAGCCAGAGCGGATGAAACTGCTCGAATCCATTATCCATCCGTTGGTGGGACAGGCGCGGCATGACTTCATTACCGACAATGTGACTGCAGGCCGTTCGATCATGGTTGTGGATATCCCGCTCCTGTTTGAGATTGGCGGTGAAATGGATGTGGATATCATCATGGTGTCTTCGGCTCCGGATGATATCCAAGAGCAGCGGGTTCTTGCCAGGCCCGGTATGACCCGCGAAAAATTTCTGTCCATCCGTGCGCGGCAAGTTCCCAATGCGGAAAAATGCCGCCGGGCGCATTGCGTCATAGACACGAGCCTCGGGCTTGAACCAGCCCGATTGCAGGTCAGATCTTTCCTGCGGGTAATCGCAGCTTGCAGATAGGGATCGAAAAATGGCGGTGCGTGAAATTGTTCTCGACACAGAAACGACCGGGCTTGATCCGGCCACAGGTGATCGCCTCGTAGAACTGGGCTGCGTCGAACTCTTAAACTCGATTCCGACTGGTGAAACTTTTCATCGGCACATCGATCCTGAGCGTGATGTGCCACATGAAGCGTTTCGGATCCACGGTCTTTCTACCGAGTTTCTTCGCGGAAAGCCCAAGTTCGCAGAAATTGCCGGTGAGTTTCTCGACTTCATCGGCGATTCCAAACTGATCATCCACAACGCCGAATTCGACATGAAATTCTTGAACACCGAGTTGCGGCGGATTGAATTTCCGCCGCTCACCAGTGATCGTGTTTTGGATACTCTGGCGCTGGCGCGGCGCAAACACCCGGGGGCTCCTGCAAGTCTCGATGCATTGTGTGCGCGCTACGGGATCGACAATTCCCGCCGCACAAAGCATGGCGCACTGCTCGATTCCGAAATTCTGGCAGAAGTCTATCTGGAGCTGACAGGGGGCCGGCAATCGGCTCTGCAACTTGCAAGCGTTGGACAGACCACCCGGAAGGTTCACCTCGCCGTAACAGATCTGTTGGAAGCGAGACCCGCGCCGCTTCCCCGCTTCCTGGTGGCCGAAGAAATCGCAGCACACGAAAAAATGACTGAATCGATGGGCGAAAAAAGCCTCTGGCAGCAATACCGTTAGCCAGGGGACCATTTCATCTTGGATGAAAATGCTGTCATTCCGGATGACCTTAGAAGTCCGGAATGACAGCCTGCCAAATGCATTGTGTCACTTGATCCAATAGACTACCTCGTAGCCGTTCAGGCGTTTCCAGCAAGTGCGTCCTGACCCTGCTGAACGCGCTGCTGGTAGAGGCCGACAAAATCGATCGGATCAATATATAGCGGCGGGAATCCACCGTTTCGCACGGCATCTGCGATGATTTGCCGCGCGAACGGGAAAAGGAGACGCGGACATTCGATCAGAACAACCGGTTGTAGTTCTTGTTCGGGTATATTCTGGAGGCGGAAAATCCCGCCATAATCGAGTTCGAATTTGAACAGGGTTCCGGCGCCTTCACCGGCCGAGCCTTCGAGCACCAGGCTGACAGAATATTCAGTGTCGCTTAGCTTTTGGGCATTAACATTGACTTGAATGGCTATATTGGGAGCCGTCTGCTGTTGCGAGAGCGACTGCGGCGCATTCGGGTTCTCGAACGAGAAATCCTTAGTATATTGTACCATTACGTTCAATTGCGGCACGGCTTGTTGCCCTGCGACCGCGCCATTTCCTTCAGCCATAGTCAATCTCCAAACAACCAAACATTGTGAGCCAAGTCAGCCCGCCGCCTAGCATGCCGGGGACAGGGAAACAAGAAGTCGGCATTGCAGCGCTGCTTCAGCCCTGTTTCTCGATAATGGCAATTTTAACGTAATCGCCCCATGCATCTATTTCACGGCGAAAATAGGCTTGTGCATCAGCGGGGCTGGAAACCCATGGGTCACTTGCAAAACTGTTGAGAAACTTTTTGCCTTCTTCACTGGCAACTATTTCACTCAGCCACGAACCAAGCTGATCCACAATTGCTTTGGGCGTAGCGCTGGGCACAAAGCCCGCCCACCAGCTTGTAACCGAAATGGGATATCCGGATTCCACCAACGTCGGATAGTCCGGGGCCGCTTGCAGCCGATCCTGGGTACTCACGGCAAGAATGCGCATGCGTCCCGCTTTGACCTGCGAAACGGCAAGTACGTTGTCAGCAATGGCGTAATCCAGATTGCCACTGGACAAATCATTCAGATATTGCGCTGCTGTTTTGTATTGTACTTCAACCGCCTGAAGATTGGTTTTTTCTTTGAACAGGGCGCCAACAACACGCGCAGATGGATTGGCCAGCGCATAGCTGGCTTTCTCGCCTTTCACCTTCATCGCCGCAATCAGTTCGGCGAGTGATTTCCAAGGTGACTCCACAGCGACCATGATCATATTTGGCTGTTTGTTGATGGTGCCTACAACTTGAAGCTCATTGCCGACATCTACCGTTGGAACTTTCAGGACGTGGTGGTTGGCCGCAAGTGCGCTGCCGCCGGTGATATATACAACATGCCCATCGGGTTTTGAGCGCGCAGCATATTCCGTTGCGATGTTCCCCAGTGCTCCCACACGATTCTGGACAACAACATTGCGTTTACTCAGCACGCGCATCTTTTCAGCGAAAAAACGAACATAGGTGTCGGCGCCACTACCTGCCGCAAAACCACAAACGAACTGGATATCCTGCGACGGAAAGGCCTGTGCTTTTGCTGAGCCTGCACCAATTAACTGTGTGCCTGCCGAGGCGGCTGCGCCAAATCCAAATTGACGACGATTGATAGCATCCATCTGAAGCTCCGCAGAGTTAGACAACGGCGTCAAACCAGAATGTTCTTATTCCGGAAGAGAGCGTGCACATTGGCGAGTAAAGCTAATAGCCAATATTCGCGCGCGCAAGCCGGGTCCCCGGTAGAGTTAAACGCTCGCGCTGCGGGGCTTTTCGAACTGGCCTGTTTTGCGGAAACGATAAAGATACGTCGGCACGATAGTTTCGATCGATTCAGGGTTGATTCCCAAGCCCTGAAGTGTCCGGGCTTCTGCGACAGCATTGTCGGAAACGATATTGTCAGACTGAAGCAGATTTAGCTGATCGCGTGTCAGCGTCAGCCATTCTGGCCAGATACCTAGGCTGAGCTTGTGCAGCAATTCCAGGGCGAAGGCCTGAACATTGGCAACCGGCAACGGAACAGGTGCAAAAAGACGCTTTCTACCGGTTACGGAGCAAATGTAGCGCATGAGCTCTTCAAAGGTTTTTACTTCGGGCCCACCCAGTTCATATACAGCCCCGTTGGGAGCTGAACCCTCGCACAGGCCAGCCAATGCGCGAGCAACGTCGCCGACGTAAACCGGCTGGAACCTGGATTGACCGCCGCCAAATAACGGGATGACGGGTGATATCCGCGCGATTGCCGCAAAGCTGTTAAAAAAGTCATCTTCAGGTCCGAAGATCAGTGAAGGCCTCACGATCGTTGCGTTAGAAAATCCCTCGAGGATGCCGGCTTCGCCCTGCCCCTTGCTGCGGGCATAAGCAGATACTGCCTGCGCCTCAGCGCCGATGGCGGAAACATGAACTACAGCTTTAGCCCCGGCTTCTTTTGCAGCGCGCCCGATCGTTCGAGCACCGAAAGCATGGACAGTCTCGAAAGTTTGCCGCCCTTTTGGCATCCTTACGCCGACGAGGTTCACGATAGCGTCAGCCCCTTTTACGGCGGCGAGCACGGACGCAGGATAGCGCAAATTGGCCTGCACCGCTGTAACCTGGCCCACACGTCCCAATGGCTGAAGATGATAGGCCAGATCAGGCCGGCGACAGGCAACTCGAACCCGCCATCCAGCCTGCGCTAGCGCCCGGACAGTGTGCCGGCCGACGAATCCACTTCCACCGAAAACAGTGACAAGACGGGCCGAATTTGGCGTAAACGAGGACATTGCAGATTCCCGGCGTAAATTAAGTACGCGTGTTGTCCTAATAGACTCCGGCAAGGCTGTACAGACTTGTGGCGGGGTCAAATTGTCTATCTGTTTCTCGCGGACAATCTGAGTCGGGTCGCTAACTTGGTCCGCTCGGTTCCTGCTCTACAGTCGTAGGCGATACCGCCGTCGGAAACGTTCTGTCGGGTTTCATTTGACAAGCACAGCCAAGCGCCCGTATGAGACCGGCCGTGCCCAGGTGGCGGAATTGGTAGACGCGCTGGCTTCAGGTGCCAGTGGTCGCAAGATCGTGAAGGTTCGAGTCCTTTCCTGGGCACCATTTGCCTTTTCCCGGTTTAGTCCCGGCGGAACGGCTGTTTGCTCTCAATATTGTAGCGTTAAACTCGTTCAGGCTGGCCATCGGTGCAACCTGGCAACCCCGGGGAGTGCGAAACTGCAATGCCGATTCACGTTCATAAGCGCGACTTGCCGGAAGGCCTGGAATTTCAGGAGTCTGTAGCGATCGATACGGAAACGCTGGGTCTGAATCCCCACCGTGACCGTTTGTGTGTGGTTCAGCTGTCGTCTGGTGACGGTTCGGCCCATGTGGTTCAGATCGCACTGGGACAGACGGCAGCGCCCAATCTTGCGCGTTTGCTGGCAAACCCCGGCATTACCAAAATTTTCCATTTCGGCCGATTTGACCTGGCGATGATGGCGAAGGCCTTCAATGTTATGGCGGCGCAAGTGTATTGCACTAAAATTTCTTCAAAGCTGGCCCGCACCTATACAGATAGGCACGGCCTGAAAGATCTCACCCGGGAATTGCTTGGCATAGACATGTCAAAGCAGCAGCAGTCCTCAGATTGGGGCGCTGACACACTATCGGACGCCCAATTGGCTTATGCAGCCTCCGACGTCTTGCATCTTCATGCACTTCGCAGGGCGCTTGACATCATGTTGATCCGGGAAGGTCGTATGGATGTGGCCAGAGCGTGTTTTGAATTCCTGCCTGTGCGGGCCCGGCTCGATTTGATGGGCTGGCCTGAAAACGACATATTTGCGCACGAATGATGAATTTGTAACAATCTTGCTCCAGTTTGGGGCCGAGGATTGCGTACCTTTGGCTTCCGGACCAGTTTTGCCGCCAGGCACTAGGATTGTATAGTCTTCACCCATGGCTCCAAGTCTGTCGACCGATGCAGTAGATGAGCGCCAGCCGGGTCACCGGGACCGGTCTGGAGTCATAGCATCGGCGCGCAGGCACACACACCATGTCCGCTTTTTCAAGCTGGGTATATTGATTGGATCAGCCGCCGGGATCGGGCTGCTTTTTGCCGTTACTTTTTTCGATCCGTTTTCGAATGTGCCGTCCAATGTTTCCATCGCCAGCGCGTCGCTCAGCGGGACAAAAATCACGATGGAATTGCCCCGGTTGAGTGGGTTCAGGAAGGATGGAAAGCCATATCAGGTCAGGGCTCGTTCTGGCGTGCAGGACATCAGAACACCTAAAATCATCGAGCTGAGTGAAGTTGAAGCTCGCATTCAGGTCGAGAGCGACAATTCTGTCAATGTGATTGCGCCCTGGGGCATATTCGACAGCGGCGCGGATTTAATCAAAATGATCACGCGGACAAGCGCCGAAACCATCACACTTAAAAGTACATCTGGCTATACCGTGATCCTCAAGAGTGCAGATGTGAACTTGAAGTCCGGCGATCTGGTCTCTCCCGACAAGGTGACGGTTCTGATGCCCGGTGGAAGCATTGTCGCCGATGCTGTGCAAGTTGGCGACGGCGGCAAGATGGTAACTTTTAATGGTAATGTGAAGTCTCTATTCAAATCAGCTGATGCCGAATCAACGACAGAGGCAAAATAAGATGGGTCTTGAGGTCAATCCTCCATCCAGATGGCTGAAGCGTTGGGCTCTCCACTTGGCGCTGATTCTGGTCGCGACGAGTCTGGCGCAGCCCTCCCAGGCCCAGCGCAAGAAGGGTGGTTCATCGCCGCTTATCCCCGGAGGCAATTCCAAGGCTCCCATCGCCATAGACGCAGAGCGCCTCGAATATCTCGAGAAAGAACAGAAATTTATCTACTCAGGGAATGTCGTTGCGCGGCAGGGGGAGGCTACGCTGAAAGCGCCGACCATGACCGTATACCTCGAAAAAGACGGTACCAAAAAGCCTGGATCGGCGCAGGCTGACACTGGCATGAACGATCAGATCAAACGTATCGAAACGACCGGTCCGGTCACGATCACCTTGAAAGACCAGTCAGGCAAGACTCAGGTCGGCACGGGCGACAGGGGGCTTTACGACAAGCCGGCCAACAAGGTTTTTCTAATCGGTCATCCGGTGCTTACCCAGGATCAAAATATTGTCCGCGGGGCGCCCGGTCAGACGCTCGAATACGATTTGAATAGTGGGCGTGCCAATTTCTCGGGGGCCGGCAGGGTTTCCACGATTTTTGTTCCCGAAGATGACAAGAAGGGCGGGGCCGCCGGGCGTAAAGTTGCACCCAAGCCCTGAACACAGTTTTAACGAAAATCCGCGCTTCGCGTGACAATCAATCGAAAGTGCTGCATTGATTCGTAGCCCGGCTCCTGGCTATTCGCGAAGTCCCAGCGGCATTGTTTGGCTTCTTCAACAAACTCCACGATCTGGTGTGGCAATGAACTGGTTTCGGGGTCTCCGGTCAGGTTCCAGTTCGGAACCCGCGAAAGTTCATGACGCCTCCCGTGACGGCTGGCTCTGTGCGTGGAACCTTGGCAAGAGCTATCGCGGACGCCAGGTTGTTCAAAACGTGAGCCTGGCAGTGCGGCGCGGTGAGGCTGTGGGACTTCTCGGCCCAAACGGTGCGGGCAAGACAACCGTCTTTTATATGATCACGGGTCTTGTGCAGCCCGACAAAGGCATGATCGAGCTGGACGGCAACGACGTTACGAGGCTCCCCATGTATCAGCGGGCCAGGCTGGGTATCGGGTATTTGCCGCAGGAAGCGTCCATTTTCCGGGGCCTGTCCGTTGAGGATAACATCCGCGCCGTTCTAGAGGTCGCGATTCCCGAAAAGGACCGGCAGGCTGCAGAGCTTGAATCGCTCCTCGAAGAGTTCGATATAAAACGCTTGCGAAAATCACCTTCCATTGCCTTATCTGGTGGCGAGCGTCGGCGATGCGAAATTGCCCGCGCTCTTGCCGGGCAACCATCGTTTATGTTGCTCGATGAACCTTTTGCGGGCATTGACCCCATCGCAGTCGGGGATATTCAGGTGCTGGTCCGGCATCTCACCCATCGTGGAATCGGTGTGTTGATAACTGACCATAACGTGCGCGAGACGCTCGGCTTGATTGATCGGGCGTATATCATCCATTCCGGCCACGTTTTAACAGAGGGTTCACCAGAAGCCATCGTAGCCGATCCCGACGTGCGTAGATATTACTTGGGTGAGGATTTCAGATTATAATACTAGGGCCTGTCGTCATTTAAGCCAAACGATGGCGCAAACCAAATGCAGCCCTGCGAGGAAGTTTCGCGCGGTCTTCTCGTAGCGTGTCGCGATCCCCCGAAAATGCTTGATAATGCAGAAGAAGCGCTCGACGAGATTGCGTTCGC